>NZ_JBHXEG010000010.1:142038-148468 GCF_042724935.1 Kitasatospora sp. NPDC127060 | reverse complement strand
TCCGGGGTGTTCCCGGGCGGCGCCGCCGCCGGTTCACCAGAGCTCGGAGTCCTTGACCCGGGCGGGGTCCAGGAGCTTCAGCGTGTAGAGGTAAGCCCCCCGGACCTCCATCAACGGGCGCCGGGGGTGGGGCGGCAGGGGGTCGTCGCGTTCGATGCCAGGGGGCAGTCTGCCGGTGACCGGTCTGAGCGGACGCCTGTCCTGGAAGGCCAGGTACGTCCAGAAGTCGGCGGCCATCGGCGCGGCCGCCACGCCCGGGGGCGTGGGCCAGAGCTCTCCGGTCTGCGGGTGGTACGGGACCACGGCGATGTCCGGGAGGGGGCCGGACAGCGGCCGGCCCGGTCCGGCCAGGACCGCGCTCAGGGCCGGGCGGCTTGACGGGGGTGCCAGTTCGCCGAGGAGCCTGCCGAAGGCGTCGGCGCACGGGCCGCCGGAGAAGGCGACGGGCACGCCTTCCGCGGCGTGGACCAGATGGGCCAGCGTCACGGAGGCCTCCGCCTCCCAGCGGATGTTCCACTCCCCGTCCGTCTCCAACGGCGCCGTGGCGCAGGACGGTTCGGTGAGCGAGGCCCAGTCGGCGACCGGACGGGACGGGCCCACGGGGACGGCCTGCACCGCGTCGGGCACCAGCCAGGTGGCCTGCCACAGCGAGCAGGCGTCGACCCTGGTGGCGACCTTGCGGCCGCAGCCGACGCAGGTGACGTTCGGGCCGTCGCGGCCGTCGATGCCGCAGCAGGCGCCGAGTTCGAACCGCTGGACCAGCTCGGTGCCGTCGGTGTCGCCCGGGGCGATCACGATCGACCACGGCTCGCCGTCGGGGCCCTCGTCGACGCCGTAGGTGCCCGCTTCCATCAGGACCGGCATGCGAACGCCGTTGCCGTACTGGAAGCCGCCGTGGACGGGGAACGCGACCCGCGACAGCGCCACCGTCAGCGCGGTGCCGCACGCCCTGCACTCGAAGACCTCCACGCCCGCCCGCTCCCCCTCGCCGCCCGCCCCGACGGGCGAGTATCACCGTCCGGGCGGGCGGGTGGCCAGCGGGTTTCCGGGCCGGGCCGCCGCGGACCGGGCCTCGGTGGCCGGCCGCCCCGCGGCCTCGGCCGGTCCAACGCCGCCTGGGGCTTCGAGCCGCCCGGGGTCCTGGGCTCCTTGTACGCCGACCGGGCCGACCGGGCGGAGGAGTTACTGGCCCGGGCCGCCGCGGGCGGCGGTCAGACGGAGAGGGCGGGCTCGGCGGGCGCGCGGCGCAGGACCCGGCCCAGGGCCAGGGCTCCCGGCCCGACCGCGGCGATCAGCAGGAAGGCCCAGCAGAACATGACCGAGGGCTCGCCGCCGTTCTGGATCGGCCACAGGCCGTGCTCCTGGTGCACGCTGAAGTAGGCGTAGGCCATCGACCCGGAGCAGACGAGCGCTGCCGGGCGGACCGCCAGCCCGACGAGGACCAGGAACCCGCCGGCCATCTGGATGACGGCCGCCCACCACCCGGGCCACTCTCCGACCTCGGGCGCCTTGCCGTGCGCTCCGCCCAGGACGCCGAAGAGGGTCGCCGCGCCGTGGCACACGAACAGCAGGGAGACCACGATGCGGAACAGCCCCAGCACCAGGGGGCGGGCACGTTCGGAGAGCGGCGCGAGGGCGAGGGACACGGGAACTCCTTGGGCCTTGGGGGGGGACCGGATGCGCGCGGAGACTCCGGGACAGTGGGGGACTGCCCGGAGTTCTTGACGCGGGAGCGCCAATTCTGACGAGACGTCAGGCCCGGTGCCAGGAGCGCGAGCCTCTGAGGTTCCTCTGAGTTCCGCGCGGCGCTCCCCCGGCCCGCCCCGGGACGGGTCCTGGGACACGAGGACGTCGGGACCGTGACGGCGGCCGGTCCGGGGGGCGCCTGCTGGCGCCGGGCGACCTCGGCCTGCCGGCCGCCGCCCAGGACGTCCCGCTCCCCGACAGTCCCCCGCTGGCCCCCCGCAGCACCCTGCGCGGACTGGCGGGCGAGCTCACCGCCGGGATCACGGGCCTGACCGCCATGGTCGAGCGGGAGCCCGGCACCGTGCCGACCGACAGCGCCGCCTCCGGCTACGCCCACCGGAGCCTGCTCCCCCGGCACCCGCGTGCCGGCCCCGGGGGAAGCGGATCCGGCGACCGTTCACACGCACGGCATCCCCGGCGCCGTGCGCCGCTGGTGAGCCCCGGAGACCCGGGGCTCAGCGGCGGCGCGCAGCAAAATATACGGCTCTTGCAACTTAATCGGACCGCAACTATTGTTGAAGCGCATAAAGTTCATCAGCAATCAGCTGCGCGCCCACCGGACCCCCGCCCGGCGGCGCCGGCGGCGCCGACCTCACGGGAGTCCCACATGAGCAGCACCCTCTTCACCCCGTTCACCCTGCGGGACGTGACCGCCCCCAACCGGGTCTGGATGCCGCCGATGTGCCAGTACAGCGCCGCGCCGGCCGGGGAGCGCGCCGGGGCGCCCGACGAGTGGCACTACACCCACCTGGCGGCGCGGGCCGCCGGGGGCGCCGGTCTGATCATCGTGGAGGCCACCGCGGTCAGCCCCGAGGGGCGGATCAGCCCGTACGACCTCGGGCTGTGGAACGACACCCAGACCGAGGCGTTCCGCCGGATCACCGCCTTCCTCAAGGAGCAGGGCACCGTCCCGGCCGTCCAGCTCGGCCACGCCGGGCGCAAGGCCTCCACCGAGCGGCCCTGGGTCGAGCGCGGGCGCGCCCTGAGCCCCGAGGAGGAGCACGGCTGGACCCCGGTCGCCCCCAGCGCGCTGGCCTTCTCCCCCGAGCACACCACCCCCGATGAGCTGACGGTCGATCAGATCGGCGTCATCGTGCGGCAGTTCGCCGACGCGGCCCGGCGCGCGCTGGCGGCCGGCTTCCAGGCCGTCGAACTCCACGGCGCCCACGGCTACCTGATCCACCAGTTCCTCTCCCCGCAGAGCAACCGCCGCACCGACGCCTACGGCGGCTCCTTCGAGGGCCGGATCCGCTTCGCCCTGGAGGTCGTCGACGCGGTGCGCGCGGTGTGGCCCGAGGAACTGCCGCTGTTCTTCCGGGTCTCCGCCACCGACTGGCTCACCGAGAACCCCGAGGACGGCCGCGAGGGCTGGACCTCCCAGGACACCGTCCGCCTCGCCAAGGAGCTCCAGGCCCACGGCGTGGACCTGCTGGACGTCTCCACCGGCGGCCTGGTCCCCGACGCCCGGATCGAGGCCGCGCCCGGCTTCCAGGTGCCCTTCGCCGAGGCGGTCCGCGACCAGACCGGCCTGCCGGTGGCGGCCGTCGGGCTGATCACCGACCCGGCCCAGGCCCAGCGGATCATCACCGACGGGCGCGCCGACGCCGTGCTGATCGGCCGCGAGCTGCTGCGCAACCCGTTCTGGGCCCGCCACGCGGCCGGCGCCCTCGGCGGTGAGGTCCACTCCCCCGTCCAGTACCACCGCGCCTGACGGCGCCCGACGGCATCTGACCCCGCCCGGCCCCGCCCGCTCCAGGGCGGGGCCGGCGCGTGGTCAGGGCCGGTCGCCAGCGCGCAGTTCGACGGCGAGCCGGCGCCGCCCGGCGACCGCCGTCTCCAGCGGCACGGCCAGGCAGGCCAGCAGCGCCAGGCCCGCCGCGGGGAGCAGCACCGGCAGTGGCGCGGGCCGCAGGGCGTCGCCGACGGGGACGCCGACCAGGGTGGTCAGGTCGAAGGCCGGGCCGAGCAGGGTCGCGGCCGTGAGGGCGGTCAGGGCGCCGCCGGCGGCGGCGGTCAGGGTGCGGGGCAGGGCTTCGGCGGTGATCAGGGCGAGGCCCTGACGGGGCCGCAGGCCCATGGTGCGCAGGCGGGCGAGGAGAGCGGCGCGTTCGGGGGCGGCCCGTAGCAGGGTCAGCAGGGTGGCGAGGAGGGCGAATCCGGCGGCCGCGGCGGCGGCGTAGCGGAAGAGCCGGCCGGTGGCCTGCTGGAGCGGGTCGTCGGCGAGCTGGGCGGCGAGTTCGCGGCTGCTGGTGACGGTGTAGCCGGGTGGCAGGCCGTGGGTGGCGTGGCCGGCGGCGGTGGCGTCGTCCTGGATGAGTTTCAGGATGCCGGTGGGCTGGGTGAGGCCGTGTTCGCGCAGCAGTGTCCTGACCTGTTCGGGGTCGATGTCGCCGACGGCGAGCCACCGGTTCGCGGGCCGCAGTTCCGGCAGGCGGGCGGTGGCGGGGCCGGCCGGGACGATGACGAAGGGCTGGCCGGGGTCGGGCAGGGCGGGGGTGGCGGTGACGGTTCCGGCGACGGTGGTGGGCAGGTCGCTGCCGGTGTTCAGGTGCAGGGTGGGCGGGCCGGCGGCCAGGCGGGCGGCGAGGTCGCGGCTGAACAGCGCGGGCACGGGGGTGGCGGGGCCGCCGGGGGCGGCGGTGAGGGCTGCCGGGTCGAAGGCGCCGGCGCCAACGGTGCGGGCGATCTCGGCATAGGCGGCCGGGTCGGCGACCACCACGGTGACCTTGGTGTAGTCCGAACCGGCGCCCAGGAACAGGGCCTTGGGGTCGATCCGGACGGCGGTGGCGGTGCGCAGGCCGGGCAGGGCGGCGGCGGCCTCGGTGAACGCCGGCGGCACGGTGGCGTAGTCCGGGAGGGATATCCCGATGTCCCCGCCGGTGCTCAGGCGGGCGGCGCGCAGCCGGCCGTGGTCGACGGCGTCGAGCACGGCGGCGCCGAAGCCGGTGCCGGTGACGGCGATCAGCAGGGCGAGCAGCGGCAGCGCGGAGGGCCGGTGCCGGCCGGCGGTGTCGCGGGCGGCGCGGGCCAGGCCGAGGAAGCCGATCAGGCCGCGGCCGCGCCCGGCGAGGGCGGCCAGCCGGCCGATCAGCAGCGGTTCGGTCCTGGCCAGCAGGAGTCCGCCGGTGACGGCGAGCAGCAGTGGGGCGGCGATCAGCAGCGGGTCCGGGCCGGCTCCGGGGTGGCCGACGCCCCGGCGGCGGACCTCGGCCACCGCGGCGGCGGTCACCAGCGCGACGGTGAGTTCGCCGATCACCCGGCGCGGGCCGCCGACCGGCCGGCGGCGCGACCACAGCAGGGCGGCGCGGGCGGGGAAGGCCAGCAGCGCGATCAGGGTCGCGGCCAGGGCCGCCAGCACCGAGCGGTCCCACCGGGCGGTGGGCAGCAGCACCAGGGCGAGGACCGTGCCGAGCACGGCGGCGGGCAGGACGGTGACGGCGCCCTCGGCGAGCAGCCTCCCCAGCACCCCGGTGCGGGAGCCGCCGCGGGCGCGCAGCAGCCGCAGTTCGGCGGCGCGGCGGTCGGTGGTGAGGGCGGCGGCCAGGAACAGCACCACGGCCGCCGCGCCCGCGACGCCGGCCGGGCCGATCGCGGCCAGCGGCAGGGCGGCCCGGTAGCGGGCCCGGGCCCGGGTGAGGGTGTCGGGCAGGAAGGAGGAGGCGCGCAGGTCGGCGCGGCCGGTGGCGGCGGCGGGTGCGTCGGCGGCGGGGCCGGCGAGCAGGGAGTCGACGGTGGCGATGGTCTGGTCGAGCCGGTCGGCGCGCAGGGCGGCGGGGTCGACGGGCAGCCGCCAGAAGTTCTCGGCGCCGCTGCCCCAGCGGGCCAGTGCGTCCAGGTTCGCGCCGTCGGTGAAGCCGGTGGTCTGCCAGCCGTTGTTGCCCTGGGGGTCCAGGCGCAGGCAGGCGCGGGCGGGGCAGCCGAGGTCGTCCCAGTACGGGTCGGCGGGGTCGTCGACCCGGTAGAGGCCGACGACGGTGGTGCGCCGGGGGCCGGTCACGCCGGCGCCGTTGTCGAGGGTGTCGCCGAGGGTGATGCCGATGGTTGCGGCGGCCTGCTCGCTGATCACGATCGGCAGCGGGCCGTCGGCCGGGGCGGGGGTGGGCCAGGTGCCGGCGGTGAGGGTGGCCCGGTCGGCGAGGCCGTCGAGGTGGAGCAGTTCCAGTTGGGGCGCGGTGGCGGCGGCGAGCCGGGCGTAGCCGGGGTTGTTCAGGGCGCCGCGGAGGCGGGCCCGGGTGCCGCGGGCCTCGCCGGCCGTGGTCAGCGGCAGTGCGGTGGCCAGGCGTGCGGTGAGGGCGGTGCGGACGGCGGCGAGGTCGGCGGCGGTGTCGGTGGGGCGGGTGTGGGAGGTGTACTGCAGGCTGCTCAGGTGCAGGCCGCGGTGGCGGACGTAGTCCTGCAGGGCGGCGTCGGCGCCGCGGTCCTGGACCCTGGGCAGGGCGGCCGCGAGGAAGACGGTGACGAGGGCGAGGGCGGCGGTGAGCAGCGCGGCCAGGGGGTCGGCGCGCAGCCTGCTGCGGACCCAGTGCGCGGGCCGGTGGTCGGCGTCGGTGGTTCCGGCGCGGTTGGTCACGGTGTCCTCCCCCTCCGACTCGACGGCTGGGGGGCCGCGGGGGTTCACGGGGGGTTCACGCGGTGCGCCGGCGGACGGGCGTGCGGCCGTGGGCGGCGGCTCGGCCTGGGCCGC
>NZ_JBHXEG010000010.1:0-142028 GCF_042724935.1 Kitasatospora sp. NPDC127060 | reverse complement strand
GCCCGGTTCGGGCGGCCACGGCCGATGTTTACGGTGCGTCAGGATGTTGTGACGGTGCGTCAGGAGTTGCCGCGGCCGAGGAAGTGCCCGGCGGTGGTGGCGCTGGTGGAGCGGCGGTCGTGGGAGCCGTCCTCGACGACGTGGATCATGCTGCTGTCCGGGTCCATGCCGCGGTCCCTGGCCCAGCCGCTGACCAGGTGGGTCATCTCGTTGTTGGCGTCCAGGTAGGTGTCGGAGATCTTGGCGTTGGCGACGCTGTTGTTGTGGTCCTTCATCTGGTTGTCCCACTCCCAGGCCCAGGTGTCGACCAGGCGCTGGGCGCTGTCGCCGACCCACGGGATGGGGGTCAGCGGGGCGCCGACCACGTGGTAGGCGACCTTGGCCTTCCAGTCGGCCTGGAGGTTGGCGTCGTCGCGCTGGCCCATGGCGACGTCGGCGCGGATCGCGTCGTAGACGCCGAGGCTCGCGGCGCCCTTGTTCATGACGTCCTGGATGTCGTTCTGCGAGGGGTTGGGCCCCAGCGAGGACAGTTCCTGGGCGATCCTGGCGCTCTCGGCCTGGTGCAGGGTGGCGTAGGCGTCGGGGTTGTCGGAAAGTCCGCGCATCACCCGCACCAGGCTGTCCTCACCGACGCCCATGTGCACCGTGCCGTTGGCGTCGGTCCACACCGCGCTGCCGTGGTCCATGTACTGGGAGTTGCGGCCGTTGAAGATCTCGTGGCTGTCGTTGGTGTAGTCGGCCAGGGCGTTGGCCAGCGGCTGGCGCAGGTTGGCGTTGACCTTGTTGCCGCCCTGGCCCTCGTCCAGGGTGGTGACGGTGTCGTGCATGATCCGGGCCTGGGCCTCGGTGTGGTGGCCGGTGTGCGGGGCGCCGGCCGGCTGGCCGGTGGTGGCGGCCTCCAGGGCCGCGCCCAGGCCGCTCTGGGACAGCGGGTCGGGCATCTTGAACGGGCCGGCCATCGAACTGACCCAGCCGTCCGGCCACTTGCGGTCCTTGAGCAGGTAGTGCAGGTGCTGGTTGCCGCCGTTCGCGTTCGGGTCCAGGTAGGCGGTGGCGGCGTCGGGTTCGCGGCCCATGATGGCGAGCACGTTGTCCAGCGGGTCGGCGCCCAGCGCGTCGCCGGTGTGGCCGGCCTTGTAGCTCCAGGCGTCGGGGTGGGCCTTCTCCGTCGCGGTGATGTCGTCGGCGAGGTCGCCGAGCATCCCGGCGGAGTACTTGCCGTCACCCTTGGTCATCAGGGTAGTGAGGACCTGGTAGCCGTACACCGGATCGGTGTTGGAGCCGTAGTTCTTGTAGCCGGCGTCCTTCATGCTCTGGCGCCAGCGCCGGTAGAAGTCGGTGTTGGTGTCCTGGGTGGCGGAGGCCACCGCGTGGGTGAGGCCGCCCTGGAGGTCGGTGTAGGCGGCCTTCTTGTCGCCGCCGGGGCTGTTCAGCTGCTGGGCGAGCTTCAACAGGCCGTCGGGGCCGAGCCGGTCCAGCAGGCCCTGGGAGAAGGCGGGGTGGTCCGCCTTGTCCTTCATCAGGTCCTGCAGCTGGGCGAGCTGCTCGGGGGTGAGGCTGTCCAGGTGGGTGGCGAGGTCGGCGGCGCGCTGGGCGTCGCCGGCGTCGCCGCCGCCCACCGCCTGGCCGTTGAAGGTGAAGTCCAGCGGGTTGCCGGCCTTGGAGGCGCCGCGCAGCGCGGCGGCGATGCGCTGGTCGGCGCGGGTGGCGGCCTGGACGCCGGCGGTGATCGCCTTGGTCCACTTGTCGGCCGCGTCCTGGTAGGACTGCCGGCCCTCCGGGTCGTGGTGCAGCGCCTGGCGGGTCGCCGGGTCGAGGGTGCTCTCGTCGAACACGGCGGTGCCGGTGCCGGTGACCTTGAAGCCGTCCTTGACCGCGCCGTCGGCGGCGTCGCGGGTCTGCTTCTGCGCGGCGGCGAAGTCGGTGTGCGCCTCGTCGAGCAGCGAGGCCATCGCGTTGGCCTCGGTCTGGGCGTCGACGATCTGGCCCTTGGTGGCCAGCAGGGCGGTGTTGGCCAGGTTCGCCGTGTTGCCGGTCCACCAGGGGCCGCCGCCGGTGAGGCCGTTGCCGCCGGGGAACAGTCCGTTGCCGCCGATGCCGTTGCCCTGGCCGCTGCCGCCCAGGACGTCCTGCTCCATGGTGGTCTGCATGGTGTGGAAGCGGGTGGCCATCGCGCGCCACTGGGTGGCGGCGGTGGTCAGCGCGTCGATGTTGGCGTTGATGACGTCTTCGTATCCGAGCATGATCACTGCACCTGGAGGGACTGGGCGACGGCCTGGTTGGCACTGAGGTAGTTGGCCCCGGTGCCCTGCATCGCGGCGGCGTTGGCGTTCAGGCGCCCGGTCAGCGCCTTGACCTGCTGGTGCCATTCGTCCAGCGAGTCCTTCAGCGCTCCGGCGCTGTCCCAGCCCTTGAGGCCGGTGACGGCCGTCCCGGTGGCGTCGTCGGCGACCGCGCCCGCACCGGGGCAGTCGTGGGCCAGGTTGGTCAGCGTGGCGTGCGCCTTGTCCAGCGCGGCGTGGTTGACCCCGAAACCGCCTGGTGCTGGTGTACTCATGCGTCGATCCCCCATACGTGGTGACCCGGCGGCGTGGTCACCGGGCGCCGATGATCGTAAGTCCGCGGAGCACCGGATTGGGCATGGGATTGATCAGGGATCTGTCACCGTTTCGTCACTGCCCTGCGACGCGCCGAGCCGACGGGGCCGGTGGGGCCGTTGCGGTGACCGTCGGTGACGGACCGTTGACGGCCACCGCCCGCCCCTCTACAACGGGAGCACAGGCCACGGACGCGGTCAGGCCGCGCCGCGGCACCGCCCACCGGGACGGCCCCGAAAGATCCCGGAAGACCCCGAGAGACCCCGCGAGATCCCGAGAGATCCCGCGAGACACCCGAGGAGCAACGCCATGGCTCCGGACGACCCCCGCTGCCCTGTGCTCGACATGACCGCCCGGGCCCTCCACCAGCAGAACGCGCGGCTGCGCTCCGCCGGACCCGCCGTACGGGTCGAACTCCCCGACGGCGTCATCGCCTGGTCCGTCACCCGCAGCTCGGTGATCCGCGCCCTCACGTCCGACCCCCGGATCTCCCGCGACCCGCGCCGGCACTGGCCCGGCCTGGCCGCGGTGCCCGAGGGCTGGCCGATGGGCCCGATCGCCTTCCAGGAGAACTTCTTCAACCTCTACGGCGACCACCACCGCTCCGCGCGGCGCCGGATGGCGCCCTCCTTCTCCCCCCGCCGGGTGTCCGCGCTGCGGCCCCGGATCGAGGCGACCACCGCCGCCCTCGTCGGCGCGTTCGGCGCCCTCGCCCCCGGCGAGGCCGTGGACGTGCGCCGGGCCCTGTCCCTCCCGCTGACCATGACGGTCATCTGCGACCTCTTCGGCGTCCCCGCCGACCTGCGGCCCCGGATCGGCCGGGCGATGGACGCCCTGCTGACCACCACGGCGGCGAACGAGCAGATGACCGCCTCCCGCGCCGAGATCAACGTGGTGCTCACCGAACTGCTCGCACTCAAACGCCGCGAGCCCGGGCCCGACCTGGCCAGCGACGTGGCCGCCGTCGGCACCGGCGGCGACACCGGCCGCACCGAGGAGGAGTCCCGCGACACCCTCTTCCTGATGCTCGGCGCCGGGTACGAGACCGCCGTCAACCTCATCACCAGCGCCGTCCAGGCCCTGCTCACCCACCCCCGGCACCTGGCCGGGGTCCGCGCGGGCGCGCTGAGCTGGGAGGACGTCATCGAGGAGACGCTGCGCCACGAGAGCCCGGTGATGCACATCCCGCTGCGCTACCCGCTGGAGGACATCGACCTCGGCGAGGGCGTGGTCATCCGCCGCGGCGAGCCGATCCTGGTCGGCTTCGGCGCGGCCGGCCGCGACCCGCAGGTCCACCCCGACCACCCGGACGACTTCGACCCGGCCCGCCCCGACAAGGAGCACCTGGCCTTCGGCCACGGCCCGCACTTCTGCCTCGGCGCGCCGCTGGCCCGGCTGGAGGCCGAAGTCGCCCTGGCCGGCCTCTTCGGCGCCCACCCCGAGACCGTGCTCGATCCGTGCCGGCCGGCGCCGGCCCGACTGGAGTCGGTGATCATAAACGGGCCCGCCGAGCTGTGGATCGTCCCGACGCCCGCTCCGGCCTGACCTCCCGCCGGACGTACGGCAGGGCCCCTCACCCCCGTGGGGGCCTCCTCGGTGCCATCAGAACTCGCCGAACTCGCCGCTGCGGATGGCCGTGACGAACGACGCCCACGCTGCTGTGGGGAAGGCCAAGGCGGGGCCCTCAGGGTCCTTGGAGTCACGGACAGGGACAACATCTCCGGCGACGAGGTTGCCTGCAACTTCGACGCAGTTCCCGCCGTTGCTGCTATACGAAGACTTGAACCACACGGCTTCGGTGGCGGTCACGGTAGTTCCTCTCTTAGCTGGCTGAGCAGGGCGACGGACTCCGCCTGGGAAAGTGCGAGGCCCTGTAGCTGATAGTAGGCCGTGAGCAGGGGCAGCACGGCGTCAGAGTCCCGTTCCATGTGTCCCTGTTGCGCTGACTCGGCATACGACATGAGTGCGCGATTCGGAAGCGTAAGGATGTTGATGGGCAAGTCGAACGCCCGATCTTCGCCTATGACTACCGGGGCAATTTGTAGCAGCGTATGAGGTAGTGCAGCAAAGGCGACCAGAGCCTCCAACTGATCAGCCATGATGCTCGGACCGCCAACCGGCCTTCGAACGCAACTTTCGTCGAGGACGGCGTGGACCAGGGGCACAGGATCCCGGCGCAACTTCGCCTGGCGACGGACGAGAACGGCGACTCGTTCGTCGGCCTGGTCTTGCGTGATGCCGCCTCGGCGCACGGCCCCTGCTGCGATCGCCTGCGCATAGTCCACGGTTTGGAGCAGTCCCGGCACGATCCCGAGATCAAACAGCCGGAGCTCCACGGCCTTCGATTCCTGTTCCACGTACTGCCCGAAGCCTTCGAGAAGCACTGTGGATCGGGCATCGAGGGCCCTATTCAGAAAGACGCGGTCCCACCCAAACGCTCTGTCAAGTTGCCGAGCAGTTTTGGGAGTTGGGCGGCGACGACCGTTTTCAAGCGCCGAGATGTGGGTGGGGGAACAGCCAGCGGCACTTGCCAGATCCTCCTGTCGCCACCCCCGCGCCTCCCGTGAGCTGCGAAGAAAGGCCCCGAACTCGGCGGCTGGAGAAGCGTCAGGGTCAAGCTCGGACTTGTTCATAGCCCCTCTCCATTCACTTTCAGCAGGTTGAGAACTAGACCAGGCTAGAGGACAGTTGGCTCCCCCGAGTAGTCATCGCACTACGGATCGGAGTCCCCATGTCCGAAGAGCAAAGCCCCCTGCCCAGCCCCCAGATCCACGAAGTGGTCCACTGGGTGGCCACGGACGAGGGCCTGGCGGGGAGAGCGGCCCCGCCAGTTCGCTCCAAGGTCGTGACGGGCCTTGTCGAGCGGCCCCCGCCCCCTGCCGGCTTGGCTTCCCCAAGTCCCCTCCTAGGACGTTACGTTGACCTGGGAGGTTGCGAGATCCGCTGCACCATCAACGGAAGGGATACACGGTGACCACGATGACTGAGGAACCCACGACGGTGCCGTTCGGCGCCCGCGGCGCCCAGCAGCCGTACACGGTGACGATCAACCCGGCGGAGTTCCACTTCGACGCCAACCAGCAGATGAACGTGATGAACGCCGACGGCTCCCTGTGGGCCAGCACCCCGGTCGCGGCCTCCAGCACGGCCACGAACAACGACTCGACCACCGGGGCCGACGAGACGTCCGACCCGTACGCCTTCCCCGGCGACCAGGTGGCGTAGTCGATGCCCGCACAGCGCACTGTTCTGGTGGTAGCTGAAAACCTCGACCCGTCCGCCGATTTGGTAGTACACGCCCTCAGCGAGCGGCGTGTGCCGGTGATGCGGTTCGATCTTGCCGAGTTCCCCCAGCGCCTTGATCTGACTGCCCACCATGACGGGCAGAAGTCCGGGTGGTACGGGGAGCTGACCACCAGCACACGGGCTGTGCGACTGGAAGAGGTCCGGGCCGTCTACTACCGACGGCCCGGACTGCCGGAGATCAGTCGCACAGTGGATCCCGCCTACCGCGAATGGGCGCAAGGTCAGGCATTGGTTGGCATGGTGCAGGTCCTTAGCGCCCTGCCTGTTGCATGGATGCACCATCCCGACGTCTACCGGGCCGCCGCACACAAGCCTGGTCAGCTTATGGCCGCCACAGCTGCGGGACTCTGTGTTCCACGGACTCTGGTTACCAACAGTCTTTCGCGGGCACGCGAGTGGGCGGCCACGATCAACGGCCCGCTCATTGTGAAACCGGTCACGGCTGGCGCGATCACGCTGGGGAATCGGAACATGATGCTCCCTACCCGCCGCATTGCGGTGACCGACCTCGATGAGTCGTTGGAACTCACGGCACACCTGTTGCAGGAGTGGGTTCCCAAACGAAATGAGGTCCGGCTCACGGTGGTAGGCGAGCAGATGTTCCCCGTCGCCATCCACGCCGGAAGCCCGGCCGCAACGGTGGACTGGCGCGCCGACTACGACGCCTTGGAGTACGAGCCGACCGGTATCCCGGAGGAAACGGCCGCCGGTGTACGCCGGTTCATGGCCAGGTACGGGCTCAACTACGGTGCGTTCGATTTCGTCGTGACGCCCGCGGGCAACTGGGTGTTCCTGGAGTGCAACCCCGCCGGTCAGTGGCAATTCATCGCAGCAGCAACCCAATTGCCGATCGCTGAGGCACACGCCTCTCTTCTGCAAGGAGCAGTATGAACGCCGACGACCGGCAGCTCAGGCAGTCGCTCGCCCGTTTCCTGTCGGAGGCTGGCCACGGGAAGCAGTGGACCGACGCCGTGGCGCAGGTGCCCCGGCACACGTTCGTTCCCACCTACTTCCACCAGGACGGCGGGCAGTGGGCTGAGGTGACGTCGGCCTCACCCGGCTATCTGGAGGCGGTCTACTCCAACCGGGCCCTTACGACGCAGATCAAAGAGGACGAGCCCACGTCGTCCTCCAGTGAGCCAGGACTCATGCTCACGATGCTGGACGCCCTGGACGCGAAACCGGGGCACCGCGTGCTGGAGGTCGGCACTGGAACCGGGTACAACGCGGCGCTGCTGTCGCAGGTACTTGGCGACAGCCAGGTCACGACCATGGACGTCGACCCTGAGCTGACCACCGACGCTGAACGGCGGCTCAACCAGGCCGGCTTCCGCCCCTCCGTTCGGACGGGGGACGGGGCGCTCGGGGCATCCCAGCGTGCGCCGTTCGATCGGATCATCGCCACGTGCGGCATGCAGTCCGTTCCGCCTGCCTGGGTCGAGCAGGCGGCCGATGGCGCGGTAATGATCATTCCGATCGGATGGGGGCTGGCCCGGGTCGCGGTCGAAGGCGACACGGCCACAGGTCGGTTCCTTGGCAGCGGCGCCTACTTCATGGCCCGCCGCGCGGGCCGGGTCCGACCTCGGTTCGACGAGCTTGACGAGCAGTCCTCGACGACGACAAACCTCGATGTCGCTGAGGCCCTCGTCCGTCTCGAATTCCCGCTTGGGCTCGCCCTTCCCGGAAACCGGACCTGTTCATGGACCGACCCCGACGGCTGCGTCTCGGCAGTCGGCATCTGGACGCCGGACGGGTCAACGGCTACTGCTGGCCGGGACGGATCCGTACGGCAGGTCGGGCCGCGCAGGCTCTGGGACGTTGTAGAGCAGCTGAACGAGCAGTTCGCGACCGTGCCGAACCGTGAGGACTTCGGTCTTACCGTCACACCGCAACGTCAATGGACCTGGTGGAAGAGCGAGGAAATGGGCTGGGACGTTCCCGACGAACACTTCGCCGGGTAGGCCCCGATCGCGCTGCCAGGGACTGGCCGGGTCGCAGAAGTAGACCGGAACGCCGGTGGCGACGGTGAAGCTCTTGTGAGCGGCCATCTCGCTGCCCTGGTCCCGGGTCAGTGAGCGCATCAGGTGTGCGGGCAAGGTCTGGACGGTCTCCGTGAGAGCGTCGCGGACATGCTCGGCGGTGCGGCCGTTCGGCAGGTGCAGGAGCATCACGTAGCGGGTTTGGCGCTCGACCAGGGTGCCGATCGCGGAGGCTCCGTCCTTGCCGATGATCAGATCCCCTTCCCAGTGCCCGGGCACCGCCCGGTCCTCGGCCTCGGCCGGGCATTCGCTGATCATGACCATCGGGCGGTGAAACGGGGCTGGCGGCAGTTGGCCTGGCGCTGTGGCTTGCGGCGGGCCCGGCCGGAGCGCAGGGCGCCGGCCGGCTCGCGCCGCAGCTCGGGGTTGAGAGCGATCTTCCCCGATTTGGGGCGGGGGCGCCGCTCGTCCTCACGCAGATACCGGGAGGGACCGGACACGGCGGCGGGCGCCCGCTCGGGTCGAGCGGGCGCCCGGAACCTGTTCGGGTCCGTCCGGCCGTTGCGCCACTCGCGTCCGGTCCGCTCGTGGACGCCGACCAGCCTGGACGCCTCCTTGTTGCTGTAGCCCTGTCGCACGAGCCGGAAGTCTTCCCCCGCTCACCACGGAGCTTCCTACGCCCCTGCGGCTTCCGATCCCTACGGATCTCGAAGTCCATCGCATCCCCTCAGCTGGGGTGTTGCGACGACCAATAGAACCCAAGGTGGAGGGGTGAGGAGCCCTGTCACAGGCGGCCCTTGCGGTGACGGCCGGTCAGGCCAGCAGGTCGGACTGGAGGTCGACCACCTGGCGGAAGGCCGCGACGGGCACCCCGCGGGGGTTGGTCATGGTGACGACGGCCACCACGTCGGAGGCCGACACGTACGCCAGCCTGGTCGTCGGCACGTCCTTGCCGGCGGTCTCCCGGGACTCCTTGCGGGTCACCTCGACACCGTCGGGCAGCTCGCTGTCGGCCGAGGAGGGCGCGGTCTTCGCGTCGGGCGCGGCCTTGAGCTGGATCTCCGAACGCATCCGGGAGAAGGTGCCCCAGGCCTCGGCCGAGGAGCCGAAGCGCAGCAGCCGGATCCGGGTGGTGGTGCCGTCGGAGGCGGTCCACTCCCGGACGGTGGCCGCCCGGCACACGTTCTGCAGCAGCAGGGCGTGCAGCCGGGCCGGGTTCTGCAGGTCGCCGAGGATCGCCTCGCAGGACACCCAGTTCGCCGGGGCCGTCCCGCCGGGGGCCGCCGAGGCGGATGCCGGAGCGGATCCGGACGGCGAGGCGGTGGCACTGGCGGTCGGGCTCGCCGAGGGGGCGTCGGAGGCCGTGGCCGTGGCGGAGGCCGTCGCCGTCGGGGCCGGGAAGAGCGGCGGGTTCACCGAGCCGCCGGCCTCCTTGGGCGCGGGCAGCAGCAGGTGGCGCAGGTCGGCCTGGTGGAGGCCCTTGCCGTCGCCCTTGTCCTTCAGGTTCGGCGCGGCCTTGCCCGAGGGCAGTGGCGGCAGCGCCAGCGGCGGGAAGGTGTAGCGGCCGTCGTTCGCGGTGGCCAGCCCGGGGATGTCGGTCCGCTCCGGGGCGGTGACGGCCAGCGCGGTGCCGGTGCCGGCCAGGGCGAACACCAGGACGGCGCAGCCCCAGCGCACCGCGGCCTTGCGGCGGCGGGTGCGCCGGGCGGCCTGCTCCTCGGGGGTCTCCGCCGTCGTGGGGGCCGGGGCGGCGTCGGGCTGCGGGTGGTCGGGCTGCGGGTCGTCGAGGGTGACGGCGGCCCAGGGGTTGTCGGCGGGTGCGGCGTCGGGGGCCCGGTCGGGCGGCTGCGGCGCGGCGGCGTGGTCGGTCATACGGAAGCTCCGGGGCTGGCGAGGCGGTCGAGCTGCATGGTGAAGAGGGCGACGATCTTGTCCTTGGGCAGCGGGGCCACGCCCTCGGCGCTCATGATCACCAGGAGGTCGCCCTCGGCGGCCGAGCACTCCAGGTAGTCGATCGGCGCGGACGGCGGCGCGGGCATCAGGTAGCAGTGCGCCTCCGGGTGGCCCGGGACCTGCGGGCCGGAGCGGAAGATGCCGGTGTCGCCGGTGAACACCGCCGTGTACTCGTTGATCCGCTGCACCTCCTGCTGGTTGAACTGGCGCAGCCGCAGCCCGACCACCAGGTCGTTGTCCTCGTTGCGGTAGGTCCGCACGCCGCTGCCCTTGACGTGCAGGCCCTCCCAGTAGGAGCGGAGCTTGTCGCGCTTGTCCTTGGGGATCTGCTGGAGGTCGGCGTCCATCTCGTCGGACAGCTGCCCGGCGCCGAGTTCGGTGTCGTTGCCGTAGCCGCCGTCGTCGGGGCCCGGTGCGTAGCCGGCCGGGACGGGCAGCAGCAGGTCGCGCAGCGAGCCGAAGTGGCTGCCGTTGGACTTGGCGCCGTAGGGCGTGGGGGTGGCGGTCGGGGCGGGGGCGCCGGTGGGGCCGGCGGCGGTGGCCGGGGCGGGGTCGTCGTACTGGGTCTTGATGATGCCGACGCCGATGACCACGCCGACCAGGGCGGCGGCGACGGTCGCGGCGCCCGCGCGCAGCAGGCGGCGGGAGGCGGGCGCGGGGGCGGGGGCGGCGGGGGCGCCCTCGGGGCTGAACTCGGCGGTGGGAACGGCCGGTTCGGGGTTCGCCGGGGCGGCCGGGGTCTCCGGGGCGGCCGGGGTGACCGGGGTGACCGGGGTGACCGGGGTGGTGGTCATGGAGTCGTCGGTCATGCCAGCTTCTCCCACTGCTGCTTGGCGAGGGCCTTGAGGTCGGCGGAGTCCACCGGCTTGGGGCTGAAGACCTCCACGGTCATCAGCACCGTGCCGCGCTGGGAGGCGGCCTGCCCGTAGTAGTACTGGTCGTTGCTGTCGGCCCAGCGGCTGGGCTCGCTCTCCACCCGGTAGCCGCCGTTGGCGTCGTCGGCGAAGGGCTGCCCGTGGAAGGCGGCGGCCTCGTCGAGGTGCTCGGGCGTGTACTGGGTGAGCATGACGCGGTAGCGGACGCCGTCCTTCTGCCAGTCCACCTCGGCGGCGCGCCGGAAGCCGGACCTGGCCAGGTCCTTGAAGACGTGGGCCGCGTCGCCGTTGCGCTCGGCGAGTTCGCCGATCGACATCCAGCTCGGCTTCTCCGGGAAGTCGCCCCAGGCGGAGGTGCCGTCGGGGGCGCTGATCAGCAGCTTGCGCAGGTCGCCCTCGACGGCCGGCGGCCCGGGCTGCTCGGCGGCCAGGGCCGCCGGGTCGACCCGCTCGGCCGGGTAGGCGGGCAGGGCCACCTGGAGCGGCGGCAGCGGCGTGGGCGGGCGCTGGGCCTGGATCGCGTAGCCGACGCCGCCGCCGGCCAGCGCGCCCACGACCAGGGCGCAGACGGACAGCAGCACCGGTCGGGGCCGGCGCGGGGCGCGGGGCGCGGGGTCGGGGCCGGCGGACAGGAGGTCCGGCTCCCCGGTCTGTCCTGCGGCGTCGGCCTGCCCTGCGGCGTCGGCCGACCAGTCGGGCGCGCCCGGGACGGGCGGCACCGGTGGGACCGGCGGTACGGACGGCTCGGCCGGGACCGGCGGTACGGGCGGGACCGGGGGCACGGGCGGTGCGGGCGGCACCGGGGGCAGGGGTGGTTCGGTGGTCATGTGGGTGGCTCCGGAGGAGGAGGGGAGGGCGGCGTCGTGGGGCGGGCGCGGGCTCAGCCGCCGGAGGCGAGCCACTCGCGCTGGCGCTTCATCAGGTCGTTCAGCAGCGCCTTGTCCGGCGTGCCCTTGACCTCGACGTCGACGGTGTACTGGACGTCGCCCTGGCTGGAGATGCCGGTCATCGAGCCGGTGTAGGCCTCGTTCTTGGGCTTGCGGCGGAAGCCGTGGGCGTTGGGGTCGCCGTCGATGTCGATCGACTCCTGCGACTTGACGGTGTAGCCCTGGACGAACCTGCTCGCCAGGTCGGCGGAGCCGAAGTGCAGCAGGGTGACGGTGACTTCGGCCGTGCCGTCGGCCGTGCGGTAGGTGCGCGCGGCGCCGTCCCGGTAGCCGAGCCGGTTGAGGATGGTGTCGATGTCGTCCGGCTTGCCGAACATCTCGGAGACGTCGTCGCGGGTCATCGGCATTCCGTCCGCGGGCCCGTAGGACTCGCCGCCGGCCGGGATCGGGAGCAGGAAGTAGCGCAGGTCGCCCTCGTGCCTGCCGCCGCTGACCGTGCCCTTGACGGTGCTGGCCGGGGCGGGCCGGCTCGGCACGGCGGTGGGCACCGGGACGGGCACGGCGGACGGCGTCGCGCTCGCGCTCGTACTCGCGCCGGCGCTCGCGTTCGCGCTCGCCGTGGCGGTGGCGCGCGGCGCGGGCGCGGCGGCCGGACGGCCGTCCGGCTTGCCGACCGCGACGGTCACCGCGGCACTGGCCGCCGTGACGGCGAGCAGCCCGGCGGTGGCCAGCGCGACGCCGACGGCGCGCGGCAGCCGGCGCGCGGCCTGGGCCTGGGCCTGAGAAGCCTGGGCTGGAGCCGCCGTCAGGTCGGGCGCGGCTTCGGGCACGGCAGCTGCCTCCGGCGCGGCAGCGGGCGGCGGTGGATCGGTGAACGCGGCGCTCGCGTTCTCGGGCGCGGACAAAGCACTCCCCCAAGGGAAAAGAATTCGGGAATCCCGCACGCGGGCCACTGTCGGAAATCCGCCCCCCGGCGACTTTCCAGACCGCCCATCACGTGTCTCAGCAGGAAGTATGAGAGTTCGATGACATTCATGCCAACGAAAACAATCGCCACACTCCCGTCCAATGCCCGATGAATCGGACAGTCCGTGATCCAACCGCAACCGGCGGGCGCGCCGGCCCCGCCCGGGTGGACACCGCCGCCCTGACGACGTGTCGTGCGGGCCGGGCTTGAGTTGGAGCGCACTCCAAGTCCTACGGTTCTTCCCGTGGTCACGGGCCGGACGGTCCGGGCCGCGGCACGGAGAACAGCACGAGGAGAGGACAGACGCCATGGGTGTTTCGGAGCACGGGACCGGGCAGCGGCAGGAGCGGTTCGACCGGGGCATGGAGGTGCTCACCCGGGTCGACGGTGAGGGCGGGCAGCGGGTGGTGGAGGCGCTGGCCGACATCAATCCCGAACTGGCCCACCAGATCGTGGCCTGGGGCTTCGGCGAGATCTACAGCCGCCCCGAACTCGCCCCGCGCGACCGCCAGTTGGTGACCCTGGGGATGCTCACCGCGCTCGGTGGCTGCGAGCCGCAGCTGGAGGTCCACATCAACGCGGCCCTCAACGTCGGCCTGACGCCCACCGAGGTCACCGAGGCCCTGCTGCACGCGGCCGGCTACTGCGGCTTCCCCAAGGCGCTGAACGCCACCTTCGTCGCCAAGAAGGTCTTCGGCGAGCGCGGTCTGCTCCCGGTCACGGCCGACTGATCCCCCGCCGGGGGCTCTGCCCGGGCCCGGCGGGGCGGTGCGAGGATGCGGGGATGACGTATTCGGCGGCACGTGACGCGTTGGAGGGCCTGGCGCTCGGGGACGGTTTCGGGGAGCGGTGGTTCCCGCTGTTCCGCACACCGAAGGTGGCGTTCACCCAGATCCGGGCCCGGCAGGTGCCGCCGGAGAGCCCGTGGCACTGGACCGACGACACGGCGATGGCGCTGTCGGTGTACGGCGTCCTCACCGCGTACGAGGCGGTGCACCAGGAGCGGCTGGCGCAGGCCTTCGGGGCGACGTACCTGGCCGACGCGTACCGCGGCTACGGCAACGGGATGAGCCTGCTGCTGCCCAGACTGGCCGACCGGCCGTCGAGTTGGCGTGCCGAGTCGCGCAAGCTGTTCGACGGTCAGGGCAGCCTGGGAAACGGCGCGGCGATGCGGGTGGCGCCGCTGGGGGCCTGGTTCGCCGAGGACCTGGACGAGGCGGCGGAACAGGCCGCGCTGTCGGCCGAGGTGACCCACGCCCACCCCGAGGGGATCGCCGGGGCGGTGGCCGTGGCCGTGGCGGCCGCGCTCGCCGCCCGTGGCCGCGAGGGCGCCGGGGCGGCGACGGAGGCTCAGGCCCCGGCCGGCGCCGCCCTGCTGGCCGAGGTGGCCGGGCGCACCCCGCCCGGGCCGGTGCGCGACGGGCTGGCCCGGGCCGTCGCACTCTCCCCCGGCACCGAGCCCTGGCGGGCGGCGGACCTGCTCGGCAACGGGCAGCGCGTACGGGCCGGCGACACCGTGCCGTTCGCCCTGTGGTCGGCCGCCCACCACCTGGACAGCCTGACCGACGCCCTGTGGACCACCGCCGAGGGCCTGGGCGACGTCGACACCACCTGCGCCATCACCGGCGGCGTGGTCGCCGCCCGCACCGGCCTGGGCGGCGACACCGCCCACTGGCTCGCCGGGCGCGAACCGCTGCCGGAGTGGGTGGCCAGGGCCGAGGAAGAATCCCCGGCCCGGCACGGGAGTTGAGAGCACCGGCCCCGCGGGTTCAGCCCGCGGGGCCGCCGCGCGACCGGGTGGAGCCGGACATCGCCCGCTTCCCGATGTCCCAGGGAGTGTCCGGGCCCGGCAAGGGGGTGGCGCGCAGGCCGGCGGCCGGTTCGCCCGGCGGCGGGCCTGGCCACCGGGGCCGGGCGGCCCGATGATCGGGTGGGGGCCGGTGGCGGCCCGTGACGTCGGGGGGCGGGGTTGACCGGGACGGGATTCGAGGAGCGGCACTTCGAGCGGCGGTACCTCGCGGTGACCGCGGCGGCGGTGGTGACGCTGGCGCTCGCGGGCCCGGTCGCGCTGTGGGCGTGGTCGCAGGACGATCCGGTGCCCGGCTGGCTGTGGTGGCTGTGCGCCGGCGCGGCGGGGGCGGGGGTGGCGGCCTGGCTCCCGGTGCGCCGGTGCGGCCCGGAGCGGCTGCGCGGGACGGGCATCCGGGCGGCGGGGTTCCTGCTGCTGACGCTGGTCGCGGTGTTCCTGGCGGCGCAGGTCGTCGGCACCGTGCGGGAGCGGCTGAGCCATCCGCGCAGCACGACGGCCCTGGTCACGGGCTGCCGGGTGAGCGGCCAGGAGCCGGGCGGGGAGGGCAACGGCCTGGGCGCGAAGACGTACGCCTGCACCTTCCACTGGAGCGTGGACGGGCGGGAGTTCAGCGCGGAGCGGCCGGAGGGCCCGTACCCGGAGGGCCACCGGATCACGGTGTGGCTGGACGCCCGGGGGCGGATGAGCACCGGCCGGCCGAGCTGGCTGTCGGTGCCGCTGTTCGCCCTGCCCGTCCCGTTCGCCGCGTACGGCGCGGTGTTCCTGGGCCGCTGGACGGCCGAGGACCTGCGGGAGCGCTGGCGCCGGGCGGAGGCGTCCTGAACGGGCCGCTCGTGTAGGGACGTTGAGTGGTTCGGGAGTCCGCACGGAACGGGCCGAGATAGACAGTCCATCGACATATGTCGCCTGACTGCCTATTGTGGGGGCTGCGACGCGACGCCCTGCGCCGTCGCACCCCCGTACCCGCACGCGAGAGGACCGCCGTGCCCCAACATCCGCGCACCGCCCGCGCGTTGGCCGTCGCCGCCACCACGGTGGCGCTGGCCCTGACCGCGCCGACCGCCCTGGCCGCCCCGGCCCCGACGCTGAGCGCGGACGCCGACCCGGTGCCCGCCCTGGTGGCGGGTCAGGACACCGCCACGCCACAGCTGGTGACCGGCCTGGACGAGCCCGCCCCCGGCGACCCGGTCCAGGCCGCCCGGGCCCACCTCGCGGCCCACCCCGAGCGGTACCGCATCGACACCGGCGAGCTGACCGAACTCGCCTCCACCCCCGGCCCGGACGGCCGGCGAACCGTCAGGTTCGAGCAGCGCCACGGCGGGATCCCCGTCCTCGGCGGCCAGTACCTGGTGCACCTGACCGGGCAGGGCGCCGGCCAGAAGGTCGAGTCGGCGGGCGGGCGCTACTTCACCGGCCTGACCGCCCCCACCACCCCCGCCGTCCCGGCCGAGGCGCTGCGCCGCACCGCGATCGACTCGCTGGCCGACCCCCGGCAGCGCACCGGCGCCACCGCCGAGGACCTCGGCGCGGTCGTGCTGCCCGGCGGCCCCGGCCGTCTGACCGAGCACTACACCGTGCGCCCCGCGGACGGCGGCGCCGCCCGCGAGGTGTACGTGGACGCCACCGCCGGCACCGTCGCCCTCACCCACGACGCCCGCGCACCCCGCCCGGCGAACGGCCAAGGGAACAGCCCGGTGAACGGCCGAGCGAGCGGCCAAGCGAACAGCCCGGCGAACGGCCCGGCGAACAGCCCGGCGAACGGCCCGACCTTCGACCGGAAGGCCGCGCAGGCCCCCGCCGACGGCCTCCAGCCCGCCGCCGGCACCGCCCCCGACGCCCACGGCCGCGCCACCGCGCTGCACGTCGCCAAGCGCCCCGACGGCACCTACCAGCTCACCGACCTCACCCGCCCCGCCGCCATCACCACCTACGACGCGGCCGGCCGCGACGCGGGCGACTTCGACGGCACCGTCCCGGGCGACGCCGTCCCCGCCTCCTCCCCCACCCCCGACTTCCCCGCCGCCACCGGGGACGACGGCGCCACCGACGCCCACGTCAACGCCGGGATCGTGTACGACTTCTACCGCGACCGGCTCGGCCGCGACGGCCTGGACGGCCAGGGCGGCCCGATCGTCTCCGTGGTCAACGTCAGCGACCACGGCGGCCCGTTCGCCAACGCGTTCTGGGACGGCCGGAAGATGGTCTACGGCGCCCTCCCCGGCCGCTACCCCTTCTCCGCCGCCCTGGACGTCTCCGGGCACGAGATGACCCACGCCGTCATCGACCACACCGCGAACCTGGTCTACTTCGGCCAGTCCGGCGCCATGAACGAGGCCCTCGCCGACTACTTCGGCAACGCCATCGAGGTCACCGCACGCGGCGTGTCCATGGACGACCCCACCGCCCCGCTGCTGGGCGAGTCCCTGTGCCGCACCGGCACCCCGCAGGAGTGCGCGGACCGCCGCCTGGACGACCACCGCACCACCGTGAAGGACTTCCTGGGCACCCTGGACGTCGACGCGGGCGGGGTTCACCTGAACTCCACCATCTTCGGCGGCGCCCTGTGGGACGTGCGGCGCGCCCTCGACCCGCTCACCGCCGACCGGGTCGTCTACCACGCCCTCGCCGACTACCTCACCCCCACCGACGACTTCCTCGCCGGGCGCAACGCGGTGCTGGCCGCCGGCCGCGCCCAGGGCCTGGACGCCCGCCAACTGCGCGCCGTCGCCGCCGCGTTCGACGCCCACGGGATCCGGGCCGGCTGGCAGCAGCGGCTCGGCACGGACGCCCGCACCCTGCTGACGGACATCCCCAACAGCATGTCCAGCCCGGTCGCCGCCAACGGGCACTGGGTGATCCTGACCAACGGGCCCGACGGCAACGGGTTGTACACCGGCACCGTCGACGGCCGCGGCAAGCCCGTACGGCTCAGCCCCCAGGACGGGCGCTTCCACAGCTGGGCGGCCACCGACGGCACCACCGCCGTCTGGGAGGCCCAGGGCGGCTCCGGCGGCCCGGGCAAGGAGGTCCTGACCGCCCCGCTCAGCGGCGCCGGCCCGGTGCGCAGCCTGCTGCGCACCACCGACAACCTCGACGGGCTCCAGGTCTCCGGCCCGGACATCGCCTACGCGCTCACCGACACCGCCGGCCGCACCCACCCGTACCTGATCCACGACGGGGCGCCGGCGGTCGAACTCCCGCTGCCCGCGGGGCACGGCCTGTCCGGCCTGACCCTGCGCGACGGCCTGCTCGGCTGGACCGAGACCTGGCAGGACGGCGGTCAGCAGGTGAACGCGCCGACCGTCTACTCCGTCGCCGCCGGGAAGGTCACCGCCCAGTACACCGCGCACGCCCCGGCGGGCTCCGGGCCGAGCCGCACCTCCTCCACCCTGCTGGCGGGCGGGCGCCTGGTGTGGCTGGACACCCCCGCCGACCCGGCCGGGCGCAGCACCATCCGCTCGGGCGCGGTGGACGGCTCGGGGATCGTCGACGTGCTGCCCGCGAGCTCCCCACAGGCCCCCCGGTTCGCCACGCTGACCGCCTCCGACCAGGCCGTCAGCTACCAGCTGACCTCGGCGAAGCCGGCCGGCGGCTGGACCAACGCCGCGATGCCCAAGCTGTGGCAGGTGCCGCTGGCGGGCGGCGAGCCGCGGCGGATCTCCTGCGACCGGGGCGGCCAGTACGCGGTGGCCGCCGACCGGGGCACCCGGGTGGTGTGGCTGGACGCCACGGCCGGGCGGGCCGACCTGGTGACCCGGGAGCGCCCGGCGGGCGGCTGCTGAGCGTCTCGCGTCGGACGGCGGCGGGGCCGCGGGGTGATCGTGCCCCGCGGCCCCGCCGTCTTCCCTGCTGTCCGTGTCGTCCGTACCGTCCGGGCCGTCAGCGCCGCCAGGGTCGCCAGGGTCGTCCGGGTGGGGGCCGGTTCAGAGCCAGCCGCGGCGGGCGGCCTGGACGCCGGCCTGGAAGCGGGTGGTGGCGCCGAGGTGGGCGAGCAGGGTGGAGACCCGGCGCACCACGGTGCGCCGGCCCAGGCCCAGGCGGCGGGCGATGGCGTCGTCGGTGGCGCCGGAGGCCATCAGGGTCAGGATGCGGCGGTCGCGGTCGTCGATGCGCAGGTCGACGTCGGTCACGGTGGCCGGTACGGCCAGGCGCCACAGCGTCTCGAAGACCGCGGCCAGGGCGGTGAGCAGGCCGGAGGGGCGGATCAGCAGGGAGACGACGCCCTCGCGGTCGTCGGCGGGCAGGGTGACGATGGCCAGGTCCTCGTCCCCGATGGCGAGTTTGAGCGGTGGCTCGGCCAGGGTGCGGGCCTGTTCCCCGGCTTCGACCATCCGCGCCATGTTCGGTCCGGCGACCGGGTCCTCGGAGGCGCCGCCGTGGTAGATGACCCGGTACGCCACGCCCGCGGCCATCCGGCGGCGCTGCAACTCCTCCTGGTCGAGGTAGTGGGCGCGGCTGCCGGAGTACGGCGGCACGTCGATCACCCGGACCTGGTGACGGGCCGCCAGCTGGAGGCGGTTGCTGGCCGCGAGCACCTCGGCGGGCTCCTCCACGACCTCCAGCGGGCCGTAGGCGCCGGCGTCGCGGCGGGCGTAGCGGTAGAGGCGTTCCAGTTCGGCGCCGGCCCGGCGGGCGGTGGCCTGGCGCAGGGCGTCTCGCTGGAGGACGGCCTCGACGACCCGGTCGGGGGGCATGGCCTCCCAGGCGTGGTCGCGGTCGTCGGCGCTGCGGGTGGTGTCGAAGGCGACGGCGGCGCCGTCGTCGGCGAGGTCGCGCAGGACGGCCAGCACGGTGTCCGTGTCCAGGCCCGTCTCGGCGGCGAGTTGGTGCGGGTGGGCGCGGGGCCGGGCGACCAGGCTGCGGTAGACGCGGCCGCGTTCGCTGTCGGGATCCAGCACGTCGTGCACGGGCGCCCCCTGGTGTCGTGTCGTGTCGTCCGGTCCCCGGCGCCGGGCGGGGCCGGGGTGTCTGCCCGTGGCGGCGACGGTGGCGCAGGCGGTGACGCCATCGCCGGCGGTGGCGCACCTGCGCCAGTGGCCCAGGTGGGCCGCCTGGCGCTCTGGCGGTGGCCGGGTCGCCTCGCGAGAGTTGTCGATGCTCAGACAGACCCTGAGTCTCGCACAGGCCCGCCGACGACGAGGACGCCCATGACCCCTGCCCCGCTCCGGCGCGCCCGAGCGGCCCTCGCCGCCCTGGCCGCCCTGCTGCTCCCGCTCGCCGCACCCGCGACGGGCACGCCCGCGGCGGCGGCTCCGGTCCCCGTGCCCGCCTCCGCCGCCGCACCCGGGCCGCCGCCGCTGACCGACGGCTCCGGGCTCACCCAGGTCGGCGCCGCCACCGGCAGCGCCACCAACTTCGTCATCACCGTCACCACGCCCCGGGTCGCCGGGCCGCACACCATCCGCATCCTGCTGCCCGCCGACTACGCCGCGCGGCCGGACCGGCGCTACCCGGTGTTCTACTTCCTGCACGGCGCCGCCGACGGCCCGGACGACCCGGCGCTGGCCTACCCCGCCCTGACCGCCGCCCAGTCGATGATCACCGTCATCCCGGACGGCGGACTGCGCGGCTGGTACACCGACTGGCTCGACCAGGGCACCGCCGCCGGGGCGCAGAACTGGGAGACCTTCCACCTGAACCAGGTCGTCCCGTTCGTCGACGCCAACCTGCGCACCCTCACCGACCGCGCCCACCGGGCCGTCGGCGGCCTGTCCATGGGCGGCTTCGGCGCCCTGCACTACGCCCAGGACCGCCCCGAACTGTTCGGCCAGGTGCTCACCATGTCCGGCGCGGACGACCTGTCGGCCAACGAGATGATCATCCGCGGCGCCGTCGTCGCCATGCTCACCAACGCCGGCACCGTGCTGTGCGGGCCCAGCGACGGACACCCGTGCGGCTGGAACTACGGCCCCGCCGTCTCCAGCGACGCGGTCTTCGGCAGCCCCTACCCGGTGCTCAACGCCGACTGGCGCTGGAACGCCGCCGACCCCGGCGCCCGCGCGGCCCTGCTGGCCCACACCGGCATCGCCGTCTACACCGGCAACGGCAACGGCAGCACCGGGGACATGGAGTTCTGGGCCGAGGGCACCGCCAAGCGCTTCAAGGACGCCCTGGACGCGGCCGGCCTGCCGTACCGCTACGTCGACTACGGCGACGGCACCGGCTGGGGCGCCGACTGCCACGGCGGCCACACCGCGGGCTGCTGGGCGCAGGACCTCGTGGACTACGTCCCGCGCCTGGAGGCGGCCTTCGCCGCCGCCTGACCGCGCCTCCCCTCTGCCTCCCTACGAAACTCCCTACGCCCCCGTGAAAGGACCCCTTCTCCATGCCCTCCACTCCCACCCCGGCGTCGCGCACGGCACCCTGGCTGCGGCTGCTGGCAGCCGTCCTGACGGCCTGCTGCGTCGCGCTGGGCCTGGCCGCCGCGCCCGCCCTCGCCGCGCCCTCGACAGCGGGTACCGCCGCCGCCTGTCCCTCACCGCAGCAGTGCCTGACCATCAAGTCGCTCAGCAACGGCCGCCAACTCGACGTCCAGAACGGCAACACCGGCGACGGCGCCTACATCGTCACCAACTCCGCGCCCGGCTACCACCAGTCCTGGCACCTGAGCGTCGACCCCTCCGACTACTCCTTCACCATCGTCAACAACGACACCGGCAAGTGCGTCGACCTGGCCTTCTTCACCCCCGCGCTGCGCCAGCAGACCTGCGCCGGGCAGGCCAGCCAGCGCTGGTTCTTCCAGCCGGTGCCGAACGCCGACGACGCGTTCATGATCCGCCACCAGGGCGACAACACCTGCCTGGACCTGCTGCTCGGCGGCAACTACGACGACGCCTGGACCGACCAGTACGGCTGCAACGGCACCGCCAACCAGCAGTGGTCCACCGGCTTCCCGTCGGCCGCCCGCAACCTGGCCGTCGACCACGCCGCCAAGCAGTGCGAGAAGGACACCTCCAGCTGCTCCTGGGCCGTGCGGAGCGAGGCCCCCGCCGCGCCGCTGGCGCGCTCCTGCGTCTCCTCGGTCTGGTTCAACAACACCTCCGACACCGTCCAGCAGTCCTTCTCGGTCACCGACGAGAGCGGCTGGTCGAACAGCATCGGCACCAGCCTGACCTCCACCATCTCCGGCGGCGCCCCGACCGCCCTGACCGCGACCATCACCTCGGCGCTGTCCTTCACCAACGAGTGGCACGGGTCCAGGAGCGTCAACAACGCCGTCGTGGTCTCCGTCCCGCCCCAGCAGTACGGCTGGGTGACGCTGGCCGAGGTCGCCCGCAAGGTCACCGGCAGCTGGACCTTCGACACCCACGGCTTCCCCTGGACGGCCGACGACACCATCACCGTCCCGGTCACCTCGGACCCGAACGCCGGCCCCACCCTCTACGTCGCCAACACCAACTCGACCTTCACCAGCTGCAGCTGACTCTCCGTCAATTCCGTTGCCGCCGCCCGTGCTTCGCCGGGCGGCGGCTCGGCGCTCCCCGACGTCCAGCCGACCTGACGGGACCTAGTGCTCTGACCGGCAACGTTCGCCGGGTTGGCGGTGTCTGTACCTGAACCGGTTGGATATGGGTCGACATCCGATCCGGTGTGGGGAGGCGCGATGGCGGAGCCAGTCAGGGTCCGGAGGTTGACCGACCAGGAGGGCCAGCAGTTACAGAGGATCGTGCGTCGAGGCAGTACGAGCACGGTGCGCTACCGGCGGGCGATGATGCTGCTGGCCTCGGCCGGCGGGAACCGGGTCCCGGTGATCGCCCAGCTGGTGCAGGCGGACGAGGACACGGTGCGCGACCTTATTCATCGCTTCAACGAGATCGGCCTGGCCTGCCTGGACCCTCGGTGGGCGGGAGGCCGTCCCCGCCTGCTCGGTACTGACGACGAGGACTTCGTCGTCCAGACGGCCACCACCCGCCCGGCCAAGCTCGGGCAGCCCTTCACCCGCTGGTCCATTCGCAAACTCCTCGCCTACCTGCGCAAGGTCCACGGCCGGGTGATCCGCATCGGCCGCGAGGCCCTGCGCTGCCTGCTCGCCCGACGCGGCGTCACCTTCCAGCGCACCAAGACCTGGAAGGAGTCCACCGACCCCGACTACGACGCCAAGCTCGACCGGATCGAGCACGTCCTGGACCGCTTCCCCGACCGCACGTTCGCGTTCGACGAGTTCGGCCCGCTCGGCATCCGCCCCACCGCCGGATCCTGCTGGTCAGAGGCCAGCAAGCCCGACCGGCTGCCGGCGACCTACAAGCGCACCCACGGCGTTACGTACTTCCACGGCTGCTACTCGATAGGCGACGACACCCTGTGGGCGTCAACCGCCGCCGCAAGGGGACCACGAACACCCTGGCCGCGCTCAGATCGATCCGAGCCGCGCGCCCGGACGGCGCTCCGGTCTACGTGATCCTGGACAACCTCTCCGCCCACAACGGCAAGAAGATCCTCCGCTGGGCCAGGAACAACAACGTCCACCTCTGCTTCACCCCGACCAGCACGTCCTGGGCGAACCCGATCGAGGCCCACTTCGGACCACTGCGGCAGTTCACGCTCGCGAACTCCAACCACCCGAATCACACGGTCCAGACCCGTGCGCTGCACGCCTACCTGCGCTGGCGCAATGCCAACGCTCGCCATCCCGACGTCCTGGCCGCCCAGCGCAAGGAGCGCGCCCGCATCCGCAGCGAGAAAGGCATCCGCTGGGGCGGACGCGCTCTCGCCCCAGCAGCTTGATCGAACCGGGCGAGCCGCGTATCAGGCGACCTGCGGCACGACCTCGGACGCAATCCACTCCATCGCCTTCTCCATATGTTCAGCTGCAACGGGCACCCACAGGGTGCAGACGGTGAGCCCCGCTTCAGTGAGTTCTCCAAGGGCTTCAGCGACACTCGCTGCGGTAGGCGAAACGCCGCCGAGTGGCTGTCCAGGAGACGGGACGGCAAGGGGGATCCCAGGGGGCGTGAGGAAAGCGGCCGAAGCGAGCGTCAAACGTTCGGCATCCTCTTCGGTGCTGGCAAGTTTGCGCAAGCGGCACTTCACGTCAGTGACTTCCGTGGCATCGGCGCCTGTGCCGTACCAGCCGTCGCCGAAGCGCAGCGCGCGGCGCAAGGCGGCGTCGCTGTGGCCGCCGACCCACACCGGCGGGCCGCCACGGGTGACCGGCGGCACTCCGAGGCGGGCGGCGCGCAGTTTCGTGAACGGCCCGTCGAAGTCAGCGGGCCGTGTCGTCCACAGGGCCTTGGCCGCGGCGAGATGGTCATCCGTGCGGGCGCCTCGTTCTCGGGAGGGTACGCCGACGGCTTCGAACTCGTCAGGGTTCCAACCAGTGCCGATTCCCAGGATCAGACGGCCGCCGGAAACGACGTCCAGCGTGGCTGCCTGGTTCGCGAGCACGAGCGCCGGATAGTACGGCGCGACGAGCACGGAGGTCAGCAGCCGCAGGCGTGTCGTTGCACCCGCGATTGCGGACAGCAGGACGAGAGGATCGGTGTCCAGGCCATATCCGCTGTCCAAGAGGCGGTTGCCAACAGCCACGTGATCGAAGCCGAGTTGCTCGGCATGCACGGCAGCGCGGAGCACGGAGGTTCCGTCCTCGATTGGCCAGCGCGGCTGGAGGGAGACACCGAGGCGCAGCAGGGACATGGGGCGAAGCCTTTCAGTTGTGGTCGGGTGGTGGCAGGACGGTTTCCGGACCGCCTGACTACACCCAACTCCCCAACAGCGCCGGTTCATCCACCGGAAGCAGCGCACCTTCTGCCGGTCTGAGCCGAGAGCCTCGATGGAGCTCGTACCACGGGCGGTGAACCTTCCCGGTCACAGCACTAGACGGCCAGGAGGGCCAGCACCTCGCGCACCGCCACCCGCCCGGCCCTGCGGTACGCGTACTCGCTGGTGTCCACGGCGTGCACCACCGTGCGGTGCGCCACCGGCGCCAGGGCCGCCGCCGCGCCGGGCAGTCGCTCGGCCGACTCGGCGCGCACCCCCTCCGCCAGGGCCGCGTGACAGCGGGCCAGATCCGCCGCGTCCACCGGCCCGCCGACCACGGTGGCGCCGCGGGCGACCTCCAACTGCACGCCCTCCTCCCACGGCTCGAAGTCCACCGCGGCGTCCGCGAGGGCGCTCGGGCAGCCGCCCTGGAAGACGTAGCGGGCGCGCACCCCGCGCACCGGGCGGGGCGGGAAGGCCCGCGGCCCGGGCGTCATGCGCGGGTGATCTCGACCTTCGTGATCACCACGTCCTCCACCGGGCGCTCGCCGTCGGTGGGGGCGGCGGCGATCGCGTCCACCACGGCCTTGGAGGCGGCGTCGGCGACCTGCCCGAAGATGGTGTGCTTGCGGTTGAGGTGGGCGGGGGTGCCCACCGTGATGAAGAACTGCGAACCGTTCGTCCCCGGGCCGGAGTTGGCCATGGCCAGCAGGTACGGCTTGGTGAAGAACAGCTCCGGGTGGAACTCGTCCGCGAAGGCGTAGCCCGGCCCGCCGGTGCCGGTGCCGGTCGGGTCGCCGCCCTGGATCATGAAGCCCTTGACCACCCGGTGGAACGTCGTCCCGTCGTAGTACGGGCCGCTGCCCGGCTCCCCGGTCCGCGGGTCGGTGTACTCCCGGGCGCCCTCGGCGAGTTCGACGAAGTTGCGGACCGTCTTCGGGGCGTGGAACGGGAACAGTTCCAGCCGGATCGGGCCCGCGGTGGTGTGCAGGGTGGCGAACCGGGCGTGGGCCACGGGTGACTCCTCTTGCTCGTCCTTGTTCGGTGTTCGGAGGGGAATCCTGGCACAGTGAGGGATTCGTGGCCGAACCGGCGAGGGAACAGAGGGGGCCGTCATGGTCGGAGTGGCGCTGGTCGTGGTGCTGGTGCTGGTGCTCGCCGGGTGCGGGTGCGTGGTGTGGGCCGAGCGCGGCGGGCCGCGCTGGGCGCGCGCCGTGGCGGCGGTGACGCTCGCCGCGGGCGAGCTGCTGCGGCGCGACGCCCGGCGACGGCGGCGCGAGCGGCGGCGCCTGGGCGGGAAGAGCAGCGGCGAGGGCGGCGGGGACTGAGCGGTGGCGGACATGACGGACATGACGGATGTGACGGACGTGACGGACGAGCAGCGGTTGCGGCGGGTCTTCGCGGGGGCGCTGGACGACGCCCTGGCCGGGCGCGGGGTGGTGACCTGCCTGGGCCTGGACGACCCCACCGAGGACGCGCTGTGGGCGGTGTACGACACCGCGATCGGTTACCGCGCCGGCCCGGAGACGGTCGAGGAGCTGGTGGCGGCCGCCCACCGGGCCTTCGAGGGGCAGCTGGACGGCAGCAACGCGGCGCGGTGGCGCGAGCAGCTGGCCCGCAAGTTCGCCGAGCGCGGGCGCTGACGCCCCGGAACGCGACGCGTCCCAGGCCGCCGTGGGGTGTACGCGGGGCGGCCGGGGACGCGACCGGGGGTCAGCTCTCGGCGGAGCGGCGGCGGGAGACCGCGACCAGCGCCGCGCCCGTGGCGAGGGCCGCGGCGGCGCCGTCGGTGCCGGTGGCGGCGAGCGAGCCGGTGCCGGTGCCGGTGCCGGTGGAAGTGGCCTCGGTGCCGGTGTTCGTGGTGGCGCCGGTGCCGGTGGTGGTGGTTCCGTCGGTCTTGGCCAGGGCGGCCGGCCGGACGGTCTGCGGCTGCTGGGCGCCCTGGCCCTGCTGCCCGGCGGGCTGGGTCGGCCGACTTGTCGACGGGCTTGTTCGCGGCGGCCTCGTCCGCGGCGCGGACGGTGGCCCGGCCCTCGGCGAGGAACTTCGCGATGTCGGCGTCGCCGTCCAGCGCCTCGCCTGCCGCCGCAGGCCGGGCCGGGCCGCCCCGGGCCGGGCCGACACCGTGTCACACCCGTCGGTGGCAGGCCCTAGGGTGGGGCGGGTGAGCTTCCATCTGGTCGTCGGATACGGGCCCGCCGGGGCCGCCACCGCCCGCCTGCTGGCCGAACAGGGCCACGAGGTCCGGGTCGCCACCCGCACCGGGCACCCCGCCGCCCCCGCCGACGGCGTCGAACACCTCGCGCTGGACGCGAGCGACCCCGTACGGCTGGCCCAGGCCGCGCGCGGCGCCGTCGCGATCCACGGCTGCGCCGCACCCCCGCTGCCCCAGTGGGCCGGGCAGTGGCCCGCGCTCGCCTCCTCGCTGTGCGCGGCCGCCGAGGAGAGCGGCGCCGTCCTGGTCATGCTCGGCAACCTGTACGGCTACGGCCCGGTCGACGGCCCGATGACCGAGGACCTGCCGCTCGCCGCCACCGGCCCCAAGGGCCGTGTCCGCGCCGCCGCCTGGGAACAGGCCCTGGCCCTGCACCGGGCCGGGCGGATCCGCGCCGTCGAGGTACGGGCCTCCGACTTCTTCGGCCCCGGCGTCACCGACGGCGGCCACCTCGCCTCCCGCGCACTGCCCGCCCTGCTGACGGGCCGCCCGGTCACCGTCCTCGGCGACCCGGACACCCCGCACAGCTGGACCTACCTGCCCGACGTCGCCCGGGCCATGGCCGAACTCGCCACCGAGGAAGCCGCCTGGGGCCGCCCCTGGCACGTCCCCACCGCCCCCGCCCTGCCCGCCCGCACCATGCTCGAACAGCTCGCCGCCGAAGCCGGCACCGGCCCCGTCACGGTGCGCCGCCTCTCCCCCGCCCTGCTCGCCGTGGCCGGCCTCCTCTCCCCCCTGCTGCGCGAACTGCGGGAAGTCCGCTACCAGTTCGACCGGCCCTTCGTCATGGACTCCACCGCCTACGAGGCCGCCTTCACCGTCCGCGCCACCCCGCTGGAGGAGCAGCTCGCGGCAACGGTCGCCTGGTGGCGCGAGCGCTCATAGGCCCGTTCCGGGCTCAGTACTCCTTGAGCCAGTGCCCCTTGAGCCAGTCTCGAGTCAGTCTTGAGTCAGTCTTGAGTCAGTGCTCCTTGAGGCCGTCCGCACCCCGGTACCCGGCCGGCACCCCGTCGGCGATGATCACATCGGCCACCATGTGCCGGGTGCGCAGCGGCAGGATCTCCCGGTACGCGGGCGAGTCGTACCAGGCCCGGGCCCGCTCGTAGTCCGGGAACTCGATCAGGATCAGCCCGAGCGGCCCCCAACTCCCCTCCGGGTTCTCGAACCTGCCCCCGTGGACGACGAAGCGCCCACCGAACCCGTCGAGCGTGGCGTCGATGCGCTCCAGGTACTCGACGATGTCGGGGCACATCTCGGCGGAGTGGACCTGGGCGAGGGCGTAGGCGGACATCTGCTGCTCCCGGTGTGCGTCGGAGTGGGTCGGCGTCTCCGACGGTAGGGCGCGGCCGGGCCCGGGCGAATCAGTCACGCATCGGTATCGGCGGGCGTGACGTACGTACACCCTGATGGTTCGTGTAGCATCCGGCCGGCTCGAATACTTGATCGACACGAAGAGGGGTGGGGCAGGTGCCGGAGAACACGGAGGACGGCCCGCAGGACAGCAGGACGACGCCGTGGCGCCGACGGGCCCTCGCCGCCACGGCGGGGGCGTGCGCCCTCGGCGGAGCGCTGCTGCTCACGGGTTCGCCGGGTGCCGCCCCGGCGGCGCCGGACGCGGTGGCCACGTCGAGCCCCTCGCCGGCTGCCTCGACGCCGGCCTCGCCTTCGACGCCCTCGGCCTCGCCCTCCACCGCACCCTCGGCCTCGACCCCCTCGCCCTCGACCGAGGCGCCCACGGTCGCACCGGCGGCCGACGAGACCGAGGCCGCGCCCGAACCGGACACCACCCACCAGGCCCCGGCCCCCACCAAGCCCTCGCCGGCCCGCCCCCAGCCGTCGGCCCCGGCCCAGGCCCCGGCCCAGTCCCGGGCGGCGAAGCCATCCGCGAGCCAGGAGGCCCCCGCTCCCGCTCCCGAGCGGACCGTCCCACCCCGACCGACGCCGGCGCCCATCGCCCCGGTCCGGACCGACACCCCGTGCCCGCCCGGCCAGGCCATCACCTACCTCGGCTGCCGCCCCATCGGCCCGGTCATCACCCTCGGCCCGACCAGCCCGCACTCCTGATCCCCTCGGCTGAGCCCCTCGGCGGTCAGTCCCACCAGAAGTGCCACTGGTGGGCGCCGACCAGTTCCGCGGCGTAGGCGGTGAGACTGCCGGCGCCCTGGTGGATCTGGTCGGGGCAGAAGGCGGCGTGCTCGGCGGCCGGCGGAAGGGCCTCGGCGGGGGTGGCCGGTGGCACCGGGACGCTCAACTGGAGGGTGTCGAATCCCACTTCGACCAGCTGGGCGCCGAAGCGGCGCTCGTGGTCGGAGACCTGCTGCGGGAACAACTCCCCGGACAGCCAGGGGCGGTAGTCGCGCCGGGCACGGCCTTCGATCCGGACGTCATCGCCGGGCACTACTGGCGGCTGCACACCCAGCCGCGGGAGGCCTGGGAGCACGAGGTGGTGCACGGCGGCTGAACCACCCGGTGGCTGGGGTCAGTTGCCCGGGTGGGCGGCGGCCCAGCCGTGTTCGAGCAGGGCGAAGGCCTCGTCGGCGGCCCGGCGCGGGTCGGGGGCGCGCAGGATGAGGCTGCGGGCCTCCAGGGCGAAGCGGGCCAGGGCGGCGCAGCCGATGTCGTCCCCGGGTGCGCCGACGGCTTCGGCGATGGCCTGCGCCAGGGCTGCTTCGTGGCGGGTCCACATGCGGTGGGCGTAGTCGCGCAGGGCCGGGGTGTCCTGGACGAGGCGGGTGAAGTCGGCGAACTGCGGGTGCGCGGTGTGGACGGCGTACTGGGCCTGGCCCTGGAGGAGGTGGTCACGCAGGGCCTGCGGGATCGAGCGGCCCGGGGGGCGTTCGCGCACGGCGGCGACGAGGGCCGCCTCCAGGTCGTCCTCCTGGTCGAAGAGCAGGGATTCCTTGCCGGGGAAGTGCTTGAACAGGGTGGTCACCGAGACGTCGGCGCGGTCGGCGACGTCCTTGACGCCGACCTGGTCGTAGCCGTGTTCGAGGAAGAGTTCGAGGGCGGCGTCGGCCAGGGCCTGGCGGGTCTGGGCCTTCTTGCGCTCGCGGCGCCCGGTCGGTTCGGTCACGCGTCCCACTCTATCCCGGAGTGGATTCACTGCGAAAGTGAAGTCATTGCACTTATTGAGTGACTGTGCTTTCTTGGTGGTGCCGCCGGGCTCCTCGGCGACCCATCGCCCACCCACCTCCGGAGGGAACTCCCGTGAACCCCGCAGCCCGTGAACCCCGCATCGCGATCGTCGGGGCCGGCCTCGGCGGCCTCACCTGCGCCCGCGTCCTCCAGCGGCACGGCCGCCGCGTCACCGTGCTCGAACGCGAGGCCTCCGCCGACGCCCGCCCCCAGGGCGGCACCCTCGACCTGCACGCCGACACCGGCCAGGCCGCCCTGCGCGCGGCGGGCCTGCTCGAACGCTTCCACGCCCTCGCCCGCCCCGAGGGCGACGAGTGGCGCGTGCTCGACCCCACCACCGGCGCCCTCCTGAACCAGCAGCCGCCCTCCCCTGACGACGGCGACGGCAACGGCGACGGCAGCAACGGCGACGGCGCCCGGCCGGAGATCGACCGGGGCCAACTGCGCGGCCTGCTCCTGGACTCGCTCGACCAGGACACCGTGCGGTGGGACCGCGACGTCAGCCGGGTCGCCCCGCAGCCGGACGGCACCGCCCGGCTGCACTTCGCCGACGGCACCGCCGAGGACTTCGACCTGGTGGTCGGCGCCGACGGCGCCTGGTCCCGGGTGCGACCGGCCCTGTCGGACGCCGTGCCCGGCTACACCGGCGTCACCTTCGTCGAGACCGGGTTCGACCGCTGCGACACCCGCCACCCCGACCTGGCCCGGCTGGTCGGCAACGGGTCACTGCTGGCCAAGGGCACCGGCCGCTCCCTCGTCGCCCAGCGCAACAGCAACGGCCACATCCGCGCCTACATCGCCTTCCGCGCGCCCCAGGACTGGCACCGGGCCACCGGCGTCGACCTCGCCGACCGGACGGCCGTACGCGCCCACCTGCTCCGGCTGTTCGACGGCTGGGACGAGAGCCTGCGCTCCCTCCTGCGCGACAGCGACCACGGCTTCGTCAACCGCCCCCTGTTCGTGCTGCCCGCCCCGCACACCTGGCAGCACGTCCCCGGCCTCACCCTGCTCGGCGACGCCGCCCACCTGATGCCCCCGGTCGGCCTCGGCGCCAACCTCGCCATGCTCGACGGCGCCGACCTCGCCCACGCCCTCACGGCCGGCCCCGACCTCGACGCCGCCGTCCGCGCCTACGAGGACGTCATGCTGCCGCGCTCGGCCGAGGCCGCGACGGGCAGCGCGCGGGGACTCGACCACCTCGTCCCGGCGGCGACGGGCCGCTGAGCCGGCCGGCCCGGGTGGCGGGCCCTCAGGCCCGGGGCAAGGACGAGCGGATGCGCCAGCAGGCCCCGGCGGCCCGGCCGTTGGGGGCGAGGTCCTGCACGGTGGGCCGCGGTGAGGGCGGAGGCGAGCTGGCCGAAGGGGGCGACGCCGGCGAGGACGACGTCGGCCCACGGCTGGGCGGCGGCCGCCGCCAGGGCGAGCGCGTCGGAGGTGGTGGCGGTGCGGGTGGGAGGCGGCCCGGCCGGACGGGGCCTCAGGCCCAGGGCAGGGAGGAACGGGTGCGCCAGTAGGCGTCGGCGGGTTCGGCCATCGGGGCCAGGGCGGCGAGGTCCTGCGGGGTGGGTCGCAGGCGGTCCGCGGTGAGGTTGGAGGTGAGCTGGTCGAGGGTGGCGGCGCCGGAGAGGACGACGTCGGCCCACGGCTGGGCGGCGGCCGCGGCCAGGGCGAGCGCGTCGGGGGTGGTGGCGGTACGGGTGGCGAGGGTGCGCAGGGGGGCGGTGTCGTCGCCGGTGGCGTTGCGGCCGGCGAGGCGGCCGTTGGCCATGCCCTCCTTGACGACGACGAGCCAGCCGGCCCGGTGGGCCTCGGCGAGGGCGGGGGCGGCGGAGGTCTCCAGCAGGTTCCAGGTGGCCTGGACGGCGGTGAACAGCGGGCGGCCGCCGACCGTGACGGCCAGGGCCCGGCGGATGGTGTCGGCCTGGGTGGGGCCGCTGGTGGACAGGCCGACCCGGACGCCCTCGGCGGCGAGCGCGGCCAGGCGCTCGTGCAGGGCCGGGTCGGTGAGGGCGGGGCTGTCGGCGGTGACCGAGTGGACCAGGTAGACGTCCAGGCGGGCGCCGAGCAGGGCGCGGGTCTCGCGGATCTGACGGTCGTACACCGCCGTCGAGTGCTCCTTGACCTCGTGCGCGCCGACGCCGCTGGCGCGCCAGTCCGCCGTGTAGGTGTAGCCCCACTTGCTGCCGACCGTCACTTCGGCGGCGGCCTCGGGGTGTTCGGCGAGCCACTGGGCGAGGAACTCCTCGGCGCGGCCGTAGGAGCGGGCGGTGTCGAGGTAGCGCACGCCGGCCGCGTAGGCGGCGTCGAGCAGGGCGTGGGTGCGTTCGCGCAGGGCCTCGACGGTGCGGTCGGCGGGCAGGTCGGCGGCGCGTCCGAGGGTGATGTAGCCGGGCCGGCCGACCGCCGCGGTGCCCAGGCCCAGGCGCGCGGGCTGCGGGCGGGCGGGGGCCTGGGCGGCGGCTGCGGTGGCGGGGTCGGTCGGCATGCTGGTTCTCCTCGGGCGGCGCGACGGTGCTCACCTGCGACTTTAGGGGAGCCGTGGCGACGGGGTGCCGGCGGCCGGTGGCGCGGCCGGTTGGTGTGCCCGGCCGGTGGTGCGCCTGGCCGGTGGTGCGCCCGGCCGGTTGGTGCGCCCGGCCGGTGGTGTGCCCGGCCGCTCCCGGCGGCCACCGCCGCTACCCGGTGACGCGCACCTCCGGCTCCACCGACTGGTCCAGCCGCAGGACGAAGTTGACGTAGTCCCGGGGCTTGCCCGGCCAGTGGCGGTCGTTGCTGGTGAGCAGTCGGCTGCGGATGCCGTCGCGTTCGGTGAGCGGCCCGGGGGTGGTGCGCAGGTTGGGCTGCCAGCCGTGGCCGCGGGGGTGGTGTTCGAGGGTGAGGGTCCAGCTGTCGGCGTCGATCTCCAGGACGGCGCCGGGCCGGCCGGGGAGCACCAGGGTGCCGGACGGGCCCCGGACGACCGCCCGTTGGTCGTAGTCGGCGTTGCGGCCGACCACGGTGATCCGCCAAGCGCCGTGGAACCTGAGCACGTTCGCCCTCCCGCCCTCGCGGCGCGCCCGCCCGACGGCGCGCCCCTCGTCGGGTTCAACGGATGCGGGGCGTACCGGGGATCAAACGGAGGGTGACCGGACGGCGGCGGGCTCGGCGGCGTGGGCGAGGGCCGGGTAGCCGTGGGCGGTGAGGACGAGGTCGGCGTAGCGCCGGTTCTCCAGGGGGACGCCGTGGCGTCGCAGCAGGTCGAACAGTTCGGCCAGCTGGCGGGGTTCGGTGCCGCGCGGCAGTCCGTCGGCGGTGGTGCCGAGGACGCCGATGACCGGCCCGCGGACGCGTTCGGTGCGGTCCGCTCGTTCGGTGCGGTCGGCGGAGGCGGAGGCGTCGGGGGCCACCCGGACCGTCCGGGCCGTGCGGGCGGCCCGGGCGGTCCGGGCGGGGACCAGGCACAGCAGGAGGACGAGCCGGGCGGCGCCGGTGTCGGGGTCCTCGTCGGTCTCCATGGTGAGGCCGACGATGTCCTGCCAGCGGTGGCGGCGCGGGAGGAAAGCCCGTACCAGGGTGAGGCCTTGGGCGTCGGCGCGCAGCCAGAAGCCGTAGGGGACGGGCAGGGCGGTGCCGAGGACTGCGGTGCCGGACAGCAGGAGGGCGGGGGCGGCGCCGAGGTGGGCGGCGACGCCGGTCCGGGCGAGCACGACGCCCATGGCGAGGGCCAGGACGCATCCCGCGGGGGCGCCGGCGGCCCGCCACAGGAAGGCCAGCCGTACGGTCTGCGGAGCGACGGGCGGCACCGGCGGGCGCGGTGGTTCCGGCGCTGCGATGTGGCCGCGCGGCGTGGTGTCCACGGGTGCCCCCTTCTCGCGTCGTGCCGTCGGGGGTGCGGCCGGTCGGGCCGCCCCCGCCGGGTGGCGGAACGGCGGTACGGCAGTGCAGCGGTGCGGTACGGCGGTGCGGTACGGCGGGGTGCTCTGGCCCGGTGTGTCGACGCCGTGCGGTCTCACGGGAGTCGGCCCTTCCGCCCGGGGCGCGCCGAGGTCGGTTCGGGCGGTCCGGCGGGGAACGGCAAGTGCTCTCGGAACGACATGGGATGACGGTGCGTCAGATCGTGTCGGCGGCGCCTGCGGGCTGCCCGTCCAGGATGTCAGCCGACGCTACGCGGGTCAACTGGCGTTGATTGCGGGTATCTTCGGATCCACGCCAGCTGATGCCGTTCGGCTATCGTGACCTGGCCGGCCCTGCCGCCCGTCGAGGTCGCGGAGCGGAGGGCCCGGGCGTGAGGAAGGTGGGGCATGACGGAGTCGACGGGGGACGGCGTTCAGGTGGAACCGCAGGGTGCGTCGCCGCAGCCGGACGCGCGCCCGCAGGAGCCCGAGGACGGATCCGTGAACGAGGGCGGCGACGGGGACGGCCCGGCGGGCGCCGGGGCGAGCGGCCTGGCGGCCCGGATCGAGGCGCTGTTCCACACCGTCCGCCGCCCCGACCGCGAGCAGTACACCAACGAGGAAGTGGCCCGGGCCTGCCGCGAGGCGACCGGGGAGTCCTTCTCCACCACCTACCTGTGGCAGCTGCGCACCGGGCGCCGGGACAACCCGACCAAACGCCACCTGGAGGCGCTGGCCCAGTTCTTCCAGGTCCCGCCCGCGTACTTCTTCGACGAGCGGCAGGGCGCCGAGATCGCCAAGGAGCTGGCCCTGCTCGGCGCGCTGCGCGACGCGGGCGTGCGCAGCCTGGCGCTGCGGGTGGTGGGCCTGTCGCCGGAGGGCCTGGACACCGTCAGCGAGCTGGTCGACGTGATCGCCCGCCGGGACGCGGCGCGCAAACGCCCCACGTCCTGAACCCGGGGCCGGGGCCGGGCCGGGGAGGCAGCGGGTCCGCCGGAGCGCGGGGCGACAGGACCGCCGGACGCACGTGCGGATGCGTCGGCGGGCGGAACCGTAGGGGTGGAGCGGTGAGGGGAGCTCGGCTTGTGGGGTGACTTATGGGGTGGCCGGGGCTACCGGTCCACGCTGCGGCGCTGTCGCCGGATGGCCGAACAGCTGGAGCTGCCGAGCCCGTTCGACCCGGTGGTGCTGCTGGAGCGGCTGGCCGTGCGGCGCGGACGCCCGATCGAACTGCTGCCGGTGACGGCCCGTCCGAACGCCCCCTGCGGGCTGCTGGTCTCCACCCTGGAGGCGGACTACATCCTGTACGCGGCGGACACCGGGGTGCTGCACCAGCGGCACATCCTGGTGCACGAGATCGCGCACCTGCTGCTCGACCACGCCGGCTCCGCGCCCCTGGCCCCGGCCGCCGCGCTGCTGCCCAACCTCTCCCCCGCGCTGGTGCAGCGGGTGCTGGGGCGCACCAGCTACGACGAGCCGCAGGAGCGGGAGGCGGAGCTGCTGGCCTCGCTGATCCTCAGCCGGGCGGAACGGGCGGACGCCGCCGACCAGCCGGGGCCGGCACCGGCCCACGGGTCGCTGGACGCACTGGGCGTCCTGCTGGCCGCCGGGCGGCACGGCGACGCGGGCCGGGCCGCGGCGCGGCAGGACTCCGCGAAGGACTCCACGGCGGACTCCACGGAGTCATTCGCGAAGGACTCCGTGGCGGACGACCCGGGCCCCGACGGCGGGCCGCAGGCGGGCCGGACGTGAGCGACCTCGCCCTCTACCCCGTCGGACTGTTCTTCGTGCTCAGCGCCGCCCACTTCGCCCGCAGCCGGATCGACTCCCGCGCCACCGCCCGCTACACCTGCTACGGCACGGCCCTGCTGGGTTCCGCCCTGCTGGTGCTCGCCCCGCCGACGGTGGGGGCGGTGCGGGCCACCGGTCTCCCGGTCCTGGCGGTGCTGGTGATCGTGCTCGGCGACGGGCTGCGCGACGGCGCCGCGGCGGCGATGCGGCTGCTCGCGCCGGCGCTGCGGGCCGCCGACGCGGGAGCCACCGACCCGGGAGCCACCCACCCGGGAGCCGGCGGGCGGGCCGGGCCGGTACGGCGCGAGGTCCGGGGCGGACTGGCCCTGCTGGCCGGGGTGCTGGGCCTGCGGCTGGCGCTGATCACCGCCGCCGCGCCGGGCCTGGTGGGCGAGGACCTGACGGTGGGGCCCGAACTGTCCGCGCGCCTGGCGCTGGCCGGGTACACCGCCGTGGGCATGCTCCACACCACCGTGTGCCTGACCACGCTGCTGCGCGAGCTGGTGCGGCGCTCCCGCGCGGCCGGCCCCGGGCGGCTGGGCACCGGGCTGCGACTGCTGACCGGCGGGCTGGCGGCCGGGCTGCTGTGGAACGCCTGGAGCGTGGACGACGTCCTGCGCGCGGCCATCACCGGCCGCCAGGACGGCTCCGAGGACACGCTGTGCGCCGTCCTGGGCGGACTGTGCGCGGCGCTGATCGCGGCGGGCCTGGGCAGCACCCTGTGGCCGGCCGCGACCGAGGCGCTCCGGGGCTGGCAGCGCGCCCACCGCCGCTACCGGGCGCTGACCCCGCTCTGGCGCGACCTGCACACCGTGCTGCCGGAGATCGCCCTCGACCCGGCCCGCCGCCTGCGACTGCCCCCGCGCGACCCGCGGTTCGCGCTCTACCGGCGCATCATCGAGATCCACGACGCCCGGCTGATCCTGCGCCGGCACCTCGACCCGCGCGCCGCCCAGTGGCTCGACCACGCCACCCGCCGCTTCCCGCCGCCCACCGCCCACGCCGCCACCACCACCGCCGAGGCGGCGGCACTGGCCGCCGCCCTGGAACTGGCCGCGGCCGGCGCCGTACCCGGGCCCACCGCCGCGACCGCCGAACCGGCAGCAGCGGCACCGGCAGCGACGCCGGAAGCGACGCCGGCGGTGAGCGTCGCGGACACCCTGGACGGCGAGGCCGACCACCTCGCCCGCCTGGCCCGCGTCTACGCCACCTGCCCGGCCGTCGCCGAGGTCCGCACCCGCGCCCGCGCCGCGCGGGCCCACGCGGCACAACCGGCCGGGGCGGCCCGGATCAGGCGTGGAGCAGTTCGGTGACCAGCCGGACGGCCTCCGGCACCTCGACGTGGTCGTCCGGGGTGGCACCGAAGTGGCCGCCGGTGGAGGTCAGCACGGCGGTGGCGCCCAGGCCCCGGACGAACAGCCCCACATGCTCGGCCGGATCGGGCTGGTTGACCGGGTCGTCCATCGCCTGCAGGACGCGGAAGCCGCGCGCGGTGCGGCGGATCCGCTCCCAGTCGAAGCCGCCCTCGAAGAACCCGGCGAGCAGGTCGTAGCCGACCTCGTGCGCCGAGGCGGCCACCAGCAGCACGCCGGCGAACACCCCGTCGGCCTCCGGGTCGTGGCGTTCCAGGAAGCGCAGCACGTTGACCGCTCCGATGCTGTGCCCGACCAGCACGGTGGAGCCGGCCGGGCCCGCCGCCTTGACCGCCTCGCCGTACGCCTCGCGCCAGGGCCCCGGCTGCGGGGCCTCGGCGCCGGGCAGGCGCGGCACGGTGACCCGGTGCCCGGCAGCGGCCAACTGCTCGGCCAGGTACGGGAACCAGACGCTGTCGTCGCTCGCGCCCAGGCCGTGTGACACCACGATCTCGCTCATGTGCGATCCACTCCCCTTGAATCCGCTGGATTCGCCGGATCCGCCGAATCCACTGCGTCGACGGACCGTTCAATCGAAACGATCCGTCGCGTTTCGATTGAACGGTAGCACGCTGCTACGGTGACGGGGTGCCAACCGGACAACCCCCTGGCCGTCGCACCGGCGGCCGTATCCGCAGCCAGGACGCCCACGACGCGGTCCTGGCCGCCACCGTCGAACTCGTCGAGGAACTCGGCTACCAGGCCGTCACCGTCGAACGGGTCGCCGCCCGCGCCGACGTCGCCAAGAGCACCATCTACCGCTGGTGGAAGTCCAAGGCGCCGCTCGTCCTGGACGCCTACCGCACCGCCGTCGAACAGCGGATGCCCGAACCCGACACCGGCACCCTGGCCGGCGACCTGACCGCCTTCACCACCGCCCTGTACGGAGTCGTCTGCCACCCGCTGCGGATGCGCACCCTGCGCGGCCTGATGGCCGAGGCCCAGCTCGACCCGGCCTTCGCCGAACCCTTCCGCCAGTGGGTCCAGAGCCGCCGCGCCGTCGTGCTCACCCTGCTCGCACGCGGCGTCCAGCGCGGCGAACTGCCGCCCACCGCCGACCTGGAGGCCGCCACCGACCGGCTCTTCGGCCTCTTCTGGTACCGCCTGTTGGTCGGCCACCAGCCGCTGGAACCCGCCCAGGCGGCCGACCACGTCGGGCAGTTGCTGGACGGCCTGCGGCACGGCTGAGCGGGCGGCCCGCCGCCACCCACGGCGGAGGCGAGCCACCGATCGGCCGCGAGCGACCCCGCGGGTCAGAACACCCTCCCGTCAGTCCCACCGGAAGCGCCAGTTGACCGCGTCGGCCGGCTCCTCGGCGTAGCCGGCCGGGCCCTGCGCGTGCTGGAACAGGCTGTCCGGGCAGAACGCCGCGTGCTCGGCCGCCACCAGCAGGGCCTCCTGCGGGCCGGCCGGCGGCGCCGCGGCGCCCGACTCCGGTGCGGCGTCGCCCACCTCGACGGGCCCATCCACCGACGGCTCCTCCCCGGCCGTCCGCGGATATCGGTTTCCGGGCAGACCTGAAAGCCGTTCGGTGACGTCTCCGCCGAATGGTTCGGGTGAGCACATGCCGCCGACTCGTGCCGCTTTGCGCACCCGCAGGTCAGTGCGGACAGGTCTTTTCGTTCCGCCTTTCCGGGCGTTCCGCAAACGCCGCTGGGGGATCTCCCGGCCGACCGCCCGACCCGGTTGTCCGTTTTCCTCAGCCGGACTGCGCGACAAGCGCCCGAACCAGCGCGACCGCGTCCTTGAGACTGAGGTCGGGGCGCGCCCGGCGGACCTCCCGGACGGCCTTGACCTCGGCCGTGCGGGGGTCGATGCCGGCGAGCGCCAGGACGTTTCGCGCCCATTCCACCCCGGCCGGGCCGGCACTCGGGACGAAGTCCTCCACGATGTGGATCGCACGGCGCAGACCGGGGAGTTCTTCCTGGTCTGCGGTGTCCAGCGCGGCCTGGAGGGCCGCCTTGAGCGCTTCCAGATTGGCCGGCTTCGCGCGGTTCGACAGCGGATAGAACATGGTTGGTCCCTTTCTGATCGCAGGCAATCGGACGGGCGGTTCGGATTCAGGACCGGACGCCTGACGGAAGGTCCGGCCGGTCGAATGTATGGACAACCGCCCGGTGTTCCCACCGTAATGCCTCCCCCGCCCTGATCCGGCACCAGCCCGTCCCGGCGGCGAACAGGGCTGCGAAAGGCCGACCTGTCCGGCGCACGTTTCCACCGCGCAATTCCAGTTCCGGTGCGGCGGGCGGGGGTTAAACCCCCCAGTCGGTGCGCGGACGGTCGACAGGGCGGCCCGGGCGGCGGACACCTACCGCGACTTCATCGCACCAGAGGCCGTGGCGTCCTCGGTGCGCGCGTTCCAAAACCAGCTGATCCCAGCGCTGTTGCAGACCCCGGACTGCGCACGAGCGTTCACGACGGCAGGTCGGCGCTGGAAGCGGCCGGAAGACGTCGAGCAGTTCGCGACCGTTCGCCGACTTTCCGCGCAGGGTGCCGGGTGACGCCGTCGCTGCTTCGGCGGCCGAAGCAGGCCACGGGGCGGCGAGGCGGCGAGGGGCTGTCGGCGGAAAGGAATATCGTCCGTTCTCGTCCACGTGTCGATCCGGCGTCGCGCCGTTCGACCTTGGGTTGGAGAGGGTCGGCAGGCGACCCCGTCGAGGAGGTTGAGATGGCCAAGTACATGCTGATCATGCGGGGCACGGACGAGACCATGGCGAAGATGATGGAGACCCCGTTCGAGGAGATGCTGGAGACCGTGGGCCGCTTCAACGAGGAGCTGATCCGGGCCGGCGTCCTGGTGGCCGCCGAGGGGCTGGACGACCCGTCGCAGGGCGTGGTGGTCGACTTCGCCGGGGAGACGCCGGTGGTCACCGACGGCCCGTACGGGGAGACCAAGGAGCTGTTCGGCGGCTTCTACCTGATCGACGTCGCCTCCAAGGAGGAGGCCGTCGAGTGGGCCAAGCGGCTGCCGGCGATGCCCGGTTCCAAGTGCGAGGTGCGCCGGGTGCCGAGCATCGAGGAGTTCCCGCAGGACAACGAGTGGATCGTCAAGGAGCGGGCGTGGCGCGAGCGGACCGGCCAGCTCTGATGCCCGCAGCCACCGACGGCCCGCCGGGCGCCGCGGCCGCCCGGCGGGCCGTCGAGGCGGTCTGGCGGATCGAGTCCGCGCGGATCGTCGGCGCGCTGGCCCGCTACACCGGGGACTTCGCGCTCGCCGAGGACGTCGCCCAGGAGGCGCTGGCGGAGGCCCTGGTCGGCTGGGCGCGCGACGGTGCCCCGGCCAGCCCGGTGGGCTGGCTGCTGGCCACCGCCCGGCGCCGGGCCATCGACGCCTTCCGCCGCGCCTCGGCGCTGGACGAGCGGTACGCCGCGCTCGCGGGCCCGCTCGCCGAGGGCGAGTTCAGCACGGGCGCGGCGGGCACGCCGGCGCCGCCGCCGGAGCTGCCGTTCGACCCCGACCGGGTCGACGACGACGTCCTGGCCCTGATGTTCACCGCCTGCCACCCGGTGCTCTCCCCCGAGGCCCGGGTGGCGCTCACCCTGCGGGTGGTGGGCGGCCTGTCCAGCGAGGAGATCGCCCGGGCGTTCCTGGTGCCGGTGCCCACCGTGCAGGCCCGGATCACCCGCGCCAAGAAGACCATCGCCGCCGCGCACGTGCCGTTCGAGCTGCCGCCCCCGCAGGAGCGGCGGGCGCGGCTGGGCGCCGTCCTGAGCGTGCTGTACGTGATCTTCACGGAGGGCTCGACGGCGACGGCCGGCGAGGACCTGCTGCGCCCCGACCTCGCCTACGAGGCCGTCCGGCTGGCCCGGATGCTGGCCGCCCTGCTGCCCGCCGAGCCGGAGGTGCACGGACAGCTCGCCCTGTTCGAGCTGACCGCCTCGCGCTTCCCGGCCCGCACCGGCCCGGACGGGGAGGCGGTGCTGCTGGAGGACCAGGACCGCCGCCGCTGGGACCACTCCGCGATCCGCCGCGGCCTGGCCGCGCTGGGCCGGGCCGCGGCCCTGGGGCGGGGCCTGGGCCCGTACGGCCTGCAGGCCGCGATCGCCGCCTGCCACGCGGCGGCGCCCTCGGTGGCGGACACCGACTGGGAGCGGATCGTGCTGCTGTACGAGGCGCTGGGCCGGGTGGCGCCGTCCCCGGTGGTGGAGCTCAACCGGGCGGTGGCCGTCGCGATGGCCGACGGGCCGCTGCCGGCGCTGTCCCTGGTCGACGACCTGGCCGTCTCCGGCCGCCTCGCCGGCTCGCACCTGCTGCCGGGGGTGCGCGGCGAACTGCTGGTCCGGCTCGGCCGCACCACCGAGGCCCGGGCCGAGCTGGAGCTCGCCGCCCGGCTGTGCCGCAACGTCCGGGAGCGGGCGGTGCTGCTGCGCAAGGCGGCCGCGCTCGGCTCCGGAGCGTGACCGTACGGCCCCGCGTCCCGACCATCGGACGCGGGGCCGTACCGGTCGGGCGGCTCAGCCGCTCAACCGCTCAGCACTGGGGGCGGCGGCCGTGGTTGGCCCCGCGCCTGGCCCGGGCCTTCTTCTTGCGGCGGCGCTTCGACGACATGGCGGACTCCTCTCGCAACCGGCCCCCGGGGGCGCTCCCCCGGTCTTCCACCGTTCCACAACCGGCCCACCCCGGCCCGTCGAACGCCGAGCGCCGAGCGCCGCCGTGCCGGGAGGGCCCTCACCCGGATGCCGGGGCCCTGTCCCGCACCACGGTGCGCAGCAGCCGGTCGGGTGCGGCGGCGGCCCGGGCGAGGGCGAGGGCGAGGGCGGCGCCGACGGAGCTGCCGACCTGGACGGGCTCGGTCAGCTCCCGGGCGTCGACCGCTGCCTGTCGACCGGCGCCCGGCCGCCCGCCGACGTCACCTGCTGAGCGCCCGGCCGGCGCCCGGCCAGGTGCCGTCGGCAGACCTCCCGGAAGCGCGGGTGGCGCTCGCCGATCGCGGTGAGCACCACCCGCATCTCGGCGGCCGTGGGCAGCGGGTACGCCTCGTGGTGCAGGGCCAGGTGCAGCCGGACGGGGTCGTCGCAGTGCCGTAGCCAGTCGTCCAGGGTGTGCTTCATGGAGGCGCCGTTGTCGGTGCCGGACCACGCGGCGACGTTCAGGAAGACGGTGCCCTGCTCGACGGTGGCCCACCCGAGGTGCACGGCGCGGGCGACGGGTTCGGCGATGTCGTCGGCACCGTGGGCGGCGATCAGGGCGTCCACGGCGTCGAACAGCTCGTCCGGCAGCTCGCCCGGATCGCCCGCGCCGCCCGCCTCACCCACTGCGCCCGCCGAGCCCGCCTCGTCCGCCGTGCCCGGGGACAGCGGCAGCGCGCACAGTCGGCGCAGGGCCGCGTCGGCTGCCGTCACTGGCCCACGCGGCCGTCCACGCACTCGCGCAGCAGGTCGGCGTGGCCGCAGTGGCGGGCGTACTCCTCGATGCGGTGCACCTGCAGCTCGCGGACCGAGAGGCGCTGCGCGCCGAGCCGCTCCCCGAGGTCCGGGTGGGCGGCCAACTCGGTGTCCAGTGCGGCCTGTTCGCGCTCCAGGTCACGCCAGGCGGCCGCCACCAGGGCCGGGTCGGCGGCGGCTCCGTCGAAGTCCGCGTCCCGTGGGCCGTAGAGCTTGGGCAGCGGCTCGCCCTCGGTGATCCAGTTGCGCCAGTCCCGCTCCACCCGGGCCAGGTGCCGCACCAGGCCGAGCAGTGACATCGTCGACGGCGGCACCGAGCGGCGGGCCAGCTGCTCGGCGTCCAGGCCCTCGCACTTCATCCGCAGGGTGAGGCGGTAGTCGGTCAGGTAGCCCGCCAGGGTGGCCGCTTCGCCGTCCGGGGCGGGCCCTTCGCTGTTGCGCGGGTCCTCGTCCGGGTCGACCCACATGTCGGGGTAGACGCTCGCCTGGGTCCATCGCTCGGGGCGCTCGGTTGCCATCCGGGCATCCTCGCCCGCAACGGCCTTCCCCCGCCACCGGGTTACCGCCCGGAGCGGAAGCCCGGCGCGGACATCCGGACCGCCCCCGCCCGCAGGAAGCCGGTGAAGCCCTCGACCGCGGGCGGCACCCGCTGTCCGCGGCGGGTGGCCGTGCACACGTGCCGGACCGGGGTGTCCTGGGGGTGGAGGGGGACCAGGGCGATGTCGGGGCGGGCGGCGCGGGCGGCCAGGGAGGGGATCAGGGTGGGTCCCAACCCGGCGGCGACCAGGCCGAGTTTGGCGGTCCAGGCGCCGACGGCGTACTCGATCCGGGGCTGGAAGCCGCTGCGCAGGCAGGCGGCGAGGAGGGTGGATCCGGGGTCGCGGCGGGCGGCGATCCAGGGTTCGTCGGCGAGTTCGGCCAGCCGCAGGCGGCGCCGGCCGGCGAGCCGGTGGCCGCGGGGCAGGGCGACCAGGACGGGGTCGGCGAGCAGCGGCCGCAGGTCGAACTGTTCGCTGTCGTAGGCGTCCTGGGGGTTCTCGGTGTAGGAGGCGACCACGGCGAGGTCGATGGTTCCGTCGGCGAGCCGGTCGAGCAGCTGGGCGGCGAGGCCTTCGGTGAGGGTGATCTCGACCTGCGGGTGGGCGGCGCGGAAGGCGGCCAGGGCGCTGGGGACGAGTTCGGCGTTGGCGCTGTCGAAGGCGCCCACCCGCAGGCGCCCGGCGTCCAGTTCGGTGAGGGCGACGAGGTCGCGCCGGGTCGTGTCGAGGCGTTCCAGCAGGGCTTCGGCGTGCGGGAGCAGGGCGTGTCCGTGGTCGGTCAGCCGCACCCCGCGGGCCAGCCGGTCGAACAGGGTGACGCCCAACTCTCCTTCCAGGGTGGCGATCTGGCGGGAGATCGCGGACTGGGTGAAGCCCAGCCGCTCCCCCGCGGCGGTGAAGGAGCCGAGGTGCGCGACGGTGCGGAAGACGTCCAGCCAAGCCATGTCCATTTCGCATGATTACCATGCGAGACATTCGCTTGTCGCCTGGCTCGGTGCTGCCTAGCGTGACGGCCATGGAAAAGATCGCCTTTCTGGGCCTGGGCCGGATGGGGCTGCCGATGGCCCGCCGCCTCGCCGCCGCCGGCCACCCGCTGACCGTCTGGAACCGCACTCCCGGCCGCGCCGACGGCCTCACCGAGGCCGCGAGCCCGGCCGAGGCCGTGGCGGGGGCCGGCGTCGTCGTCACCATGCTGTCCGACCCGCAGGCCGCGGCCGAGGTCGCCGGACGGTTCACCGCCCACCTGGCCCCGGGCACCCTGTGGATCGACATGTCCTCGATCGGCCCGCGGGCCGCCGCCGGGCTGCGCGCCCGACTGCCCGACGGCTGCGCGATGGTGGACGCCCCGGTGCTCGGCAGCGTGGGACCGGCGGCCAGCGGCGACCTGGTCGTCTACGCGGGCGGCGAGGACGCCGACCTGGACCGTGCCGAGCCCGTCCTGGCCCACCTCGGCCGGGTGCGGCGCTGCGGCGGCCCGGGAACGGGGGCGGCGCTGAAGGTCGTGGTGATCGGCGCGATCGTGGCCTCGGTCACCGTGCTGAGCGAAGTGGTCGCGGTGGCCGAGGAGTTGGGCGTGCCGCGGCAGGAGGCCATGGACGTGCTGGCGACCGGGCCGCTCGCGGGGGTGGTGGCCCGGGCGCGCAGCACGGAGTCGGACTTCCCGGTGCGGCTGGCGGCCAAGGACCTCGCCCTGGCGGGCGGCGGCCCGGTGCTGGCGGCGGCCCGCCAGGTGCTGCTGGCGGACCCGTCGATCGCGGAGCGGGACCTGTCGGCGGTGGTGGGCCCGCACCGGCCGTAGGGCGCGCCCCGGGAGGAACGTCCGGGGCCCGGCTCCCGGCGCGGCGGGCGCTCGGGCAGGCGGCGCCGACGGCCGGGCCCGGGTGCGGCCCTGTGCGGTGGGGAGCTCCCCGCGGGCCCCGACACCCCGGAGCCCGAAGCGCGGCCCCGGCACCCCGGAGCCCGCAGCGCGGCCCCGACACCCCGGAGCCCGTCAACCGGACGTCCGCACATTCACCCGTTCAGGGGGACTGGTGTGCGGGCCGGGGCCGGTGGGACATAGCGTCGGGGCGGCGTACGGGGGTCGGCGCGAAGCCCTGGAGGGCGACGGGAGTGCGGGTCATGAGGGCTGGACGGGGCGCTGCGGCGCTGGCGCTGGCGGCGGTGGTGCTGACGGCCTCGGCGTGCGGGGCGCCCGCCCCCGGCACGAGCGCGGACGCCAGGGCCGGGGCCGCCGGCTGGGCGGGCGGCGCGGGCACGGCGGCGCCGGACCCGCAGGGCCGTCCGCTGGCCCTGGTCTACCGGGGCCCGGCGGCCTGCGAGGGCTGCCCGGAGGCGGCGCGCGACCTGCTGGAGCAGGACGGCTTCGCGGTGCGCTACATCGGGCCCGAGGAGGAGACCCGGTTCGGCCCGGACGCGCTGTCCGGCGTCGCGCTGTACGTGCAGCCGGGCGGCACCAACGGGCAGGAGGTGTCCACCGCGTGGCGCCTGATGCGGCGCGACCAGGGTTTCTCCCCCGAGCTGGTGCGCGCGTACGTGCGCGGTGGCGGGCACTACCTGGGGCTGTGCATGGGCGGCTACCTGGCGGGCCGCGATCCGGGCTACGGCCTGTTGCCGGGCGACTCGGGCCAGTACATCAGCTCCCCGGGCGCCACCGTCACCGACGAGCAGGACCACCTGGTCGACGTCTCCTGGCGCGGGCGGCCGCAGCGGATGTACTTCCAGGACGGCCCGTACTTCGACGTGAACGGCCCGGACGCGGAGGTGCTGGCCCGCTACACCAACGACCGGGCGGCGGTCGTGGTCGCCCCCTACGGCGCGGGGCGGGTGGCGGTCAGCGGCCCGCACCCGGAGGCGCCGTCGGACTGGTACCGCGACTACGACCTGCCGGACGAGTCGAAGACCGGCCTGGGCCTGGGCGGGGACCTGCTGCACACCCTGATGGGCACCGCCCCGAGGCCCTGAGGGCCCGGAGCCCTGACACCCCGGTCCCGCCCCCAGGGCCCGCCCTCAGGCCCGCACTAGTGCACCTCGGGCGCCGCCCGCCTGGGCAAAGCCCCCCACGACCGCCCCGCACGGCCCGGAGGCACCCCCGAACCGCCCTAGTGCACTAGTGCATCAATTCCAAATAACCGCAGAACAAGGCTTGTTGAGCCCATGCGTACTGCGTACGGTTATGGGCATGGAGAACACCGACATCCTCATCTCCGGCGCCGGCGTCGCCGGCCCCGCCCTCGCCTACTGGCTGCGCCGCCACGGCTTCCGCCCCACCGTCGTCGAGCGCGCCCCCGCCCCGCGCCCCGGCGGACAGGCCGTCGACCTGCGCGGCGCCGGACGCACCGTCATCGAGCGGATGGGCCTGATGGAGCGGGCCCGAGCGTTGTGCGTGGAGCAGCGCGGCATCGCCCTGGTCGACACCCGCGGCCGGCACGCCGCCCGGATGCCCGTCGAGCTGTTCGAGGGCGAGGGCATCGTCTCCGAGCTGGAGATCCTGCGCGGCGACCTCGCCGACCTGCTCCGGGAGGCCACCGACGGCGTCGAGTACCGCTACGACGACAGCGTCACCGCCCTCGACCAGGACGCCACCGGTGTCACCGTCCGCTTCGAGAACTCCCCCGCCCGCCGCTTCGGCCTGGTCATCGGCGCCGACGGCCTGCACTCCGCGGTGCGCCGGCTGGCCTTCGGCCCCGAGCAGGACCGCTACCGCCCGCTCGGCGGCTACCACTCCTGGTTCACCGTCCACGACCCGGCGCTGGCCCGCGACCTGGACAGCTGGTTCCTGATGTACAACGCCCCCGGCGGACTGGTCGCCGCCGCCCGGCCCGGCCGGCTGCCCGGCGAGGTCAAGGCCTCGCTCGGCTTCCGCTCCGCCCCGCTCGACCTCGACCGCCGCGACGACGCCGCCCTGCGCCGCCTGCTCGCCGCGCGCTTCGCCGGCGCCGGCTGGCAGGTCGAGCGGCTGCTCGCCGGCCTGGCCACCGCCGACGACTTCGCCTTCGACTCCTGCGGCCAGATCCACCTGGAGCGCTACAGCCGCGGCCGCATCGCCCTGCTCGGCGACGCCGGCTACAGCCCCAGCCCGCTCACCGGCCTGGGCACCAGCCTCGCCCTGGTCGGCGCCTACCTGCTGGCCGGTGAACTCGCCGCCGCCGCGGGCGACTTCCGCACCGCCTACGCCCGCTACGAGGAGCTGATGCGCCCCTACGTGACCCGCGCCCAGGAGCTGCCGCCCGGCGGCTTCCAGGGCTACGCCCCCGACAGCGCCCTGATGATCCGCCTGCGCGCCGCCTCGATGCGGTGGATGGGCCGCTGGCCGCTGCGCCCCGTCCTGGCCGCCCAGTTCGCCAAGGCCGGCGACATCGTCCTGCCCGACTACCCGCTGCCCGCCCACGCCTGAAGCCGGTCCGGCGCCCCGGCTTGCACCTGACGCGGCGTGAGGAGGAATGCTCGTGCCATGCCCACCGACGAACAGACCTGGAAGGTCGGCCCGCTCGCCGAGGCGAGCGGACTGACCGTACGCACCCTCCACCACTGGGACCGGATCGGGCTGCTCAGCCCCTCCCGGCGCACCGCCTCCGGCCACCGCGCGTACACCGAGCCGGACGTCGCGCGGCTCTACCAGATCCTCGCCCTGCGCCGCCTGGGCCTGGGCCTGGAGACCATCGCCACCTGCCTGGACGCCGGCGTCGACCCCCGGCGCCTGGTGCGCGAGCACCTCGCCGCCACGGAGGCCTCCCTCACCGCCCTGCGCGCCCTGCACGGGCGCCTGACCCACCTGCACGGCGAACTCGACGCCGAACGCGAGCCCGGCACCGCCGACCTGCTGCGCCTGGTCCAGGCCGTCGGCGCCACCGGACCCGCCGCCGACGAGGCCCTGCGCCGCCACCTCGACGACGACCAGCTGCACGCCCTCGCCGACCACGCCGCCGCGCTGGGCCCGGCCGCCCACTACCTGCTGGAGGTCGAATGGCCCCAGCTCTACCGCCGCGCCGAAGCCCTGCGCGGCGAGGGCGCCGACCCCGCCGACCCCCGGGTGCGCCGCATCGTCCAGCGCCTGGACGAACTCTCCCGGCTCTTCAGCGGCGGCGACACCGCCCTGTCGGCCGCCGTGCGCACCGCCTGGCGCGAGGACCCGGCCGCCCTCTCCGGCGACCCGGCCGCCCCCGCCGACGCCTGGGCCGACCTGCGCGCCTTCCTCGACCGGGCCCGGCGGGGCGCGTCATGATGCCCCGTCACGCCCGGCTGCGCACAGCTCTGTCGAGCGCCCTGCCGGTCCTGGCGGTGGCGGTCCTGGCACTGTTCCCGCCGGCCCTGGCCGGTGTGCTGCCCCGGTCGGTGCCGTCGGCCGTGCTGCTGGCCCAGGGGGTGCGGGCCTGGCGGGTCTTCCACCGCCTGGGCCGTACCCGGAGCGGGAGTTGACGGCTACCTGGTGCGCGGCTGGTTGAAGCGCAGCATGTTGCCCGCCGGGTCGCGGAAGGCGCAGTCGCGCACGCCGTAGGGCTGGTCCATCGGTTCCTGGAGGACTTCGGCGCCGGCGGCGCGGATGCGTTCGAAGGTGGCGTCGCAGTCGTCGGTGCGGAAGATGACGCCGCGCAGCAGGCCCTTGGCCAGGAGTTCGGCGGCGGCCCGGCGGTCGTCCTCCGAGGCGTGCGGGTCGGCCAGCGGGGGTTCCAGGACGATCTCGACCCCGGGCTGGTCGGGCGAGCCGACGGTGACCCACCGCATCCCCTCGAAGCCGACGTCGTTGCGGACCTCGAAGCCGAGCACGTCGCGGTAGAAGGCGAGCGCCTTGTCGTGGTCGTCGACGGCGATGAAACACTGGGCGAGTTCGATGCGCATGCCCGTCAAACTAGCGCTCCGGTCGGGCCGGGGCCTCATGTGCGGCGGACCGGGCGGGTGCGGATCTTGGCGACGCAGGCGGGGATCGGCTCGCCGTCGGCGTGGTCGCGGGAGCGGTAGGCGCTGGGGCTCTCGCCGACGAGTTCGGTGAAGCGGGTGCTGAAGGAGCCCAGCGAGGTGCAGCCCACGGCCATGCACACGTCGGTGACGCTGAGGTCCCCGCGGCGCAGCAGGGCCTTGGCCCGTTCGATGCGGCGGGTCATCAGGTAGCTGTACGGGGTCTCGCCGTAGGCGGTGCGGAAGCTGCGGGAGAAGTGGCCGGGGGACATCAGCGCGGTGGCGGCCAGCGCGGGGACGTCCAGCGGCTGGTCGTACTCGCGGTCCATCCGGTCGCGGGCCCGGCGCAGCAGGACGAGGTCGGCGAGGGGCACTCGGGTGGGCATACGGCCACGGTACCGAGTCGCACTGACGGACCTCTCCCGCCGGGCAGCGCACCGGCGCCCGTCCGCGGCCCCCGGCCCCGTCCGCGGCCCCCCGGCTGCGGCCCCGAACAGGGGCGATCTAGGGTGGGCGGCATGATCTCCTCTCCGATATCCGGCCCGGTATCCGACCCGATCTCCGACCCCGACGAGGCCCTGCGGGTGCTGCTGGAGGGCAATGCCCGTTTCGTCGCGGGCACTCCCGAGCACCCCAACCAGGACGCCGGGCGCCGCGCGGCGCTGGCGCCGGTTCAGAAGCCGTTCGCGGTGCTGTTCGGCTGTTCGGATTCCCGGCTGGCCGCCGAGATCATCTTCGACCGGGGCCTGGGTGACCTGTTCGTGGTGCGCACCGCCGGGCACGTGACCGGTGCGGAGGCGCTGGGCAGTGTCGAGTACGGGGTGGCGGTGCTGGACTGTCCGCTGGTGGTGGTGCTGGGGCACGACTCCTGCGGTGCGGTGGCGGCGGCCCTGGACTCGCTGGAGCAGGGCAGGCTGCCGGGCGGGTTCGTGCGGGACGTGGTGGAGCGGGTGACGCCGAGCGTGCTGTCGGCGAAGGCGGCGGGCATCGAGGACCCGGACGCGATCGTGGACGAGCACATCCGCCAGACCGTGGACCTGCTGCTGGAGCGTTCCCAGCTGCTGGCCGGCCGGGTGGCCGAGGGGCGGGTCGCGGTGGTGGGGCTGTCGTACCGGCTGACCGACGGCCAGGCCCGCACGGTCGCCGTCCGCGGTCTGGGCTGACCCCGGCCGGTACGGGAACGCCATGTCCGATCCCCGCCAGCGCGGGTGTGCGGGCGGGGGCAGAGTCGGTGGCCGGTCACGGATCGTCCGGTCCGGGCCGCCGACTCACCTGGATTCGAGGACGGCTCTTCCCGTGCACAAGGTCACTGATCTCAAGGTCCTGTACTTCGGCACCCCGGTGGTGCTGATCGGCTCGCGCAACGAGGACGGCGGCGCCAATCTGACGCCGATGTCCTCGGCCTGGTGGCTGGGCCAGACGTGTGTGCTGGGCCTGGGCAACACCTCGCAGACCGCGATCAACCTGCGGCGCGAGGGCGAGTGCGTGCTCAACCTGCCCAGTGCGGCGCAGGTCGACGCGGTGGACGCGCTGGCGCTGCTGACCGCCAATCCGCGGATCACGCAGTCCCGGCGGGCGCAGGGCTACCGGCACGAGCGGGACAAGTTCGCCGCCGCCGGGATGACGGAGCTGCCCGGGGAGCTGGTGCGGGCGCCGCGGGCGGCCGAGTGCCCGGTGCAGCTGGAGTGCCGGCTGGAGGAGGCCCGGCCGCTGGCGGGCAACGAGGGGTGCACCGCCTTCGAGGTCACCGTGGTGCGCGCCCACGTGGACGAGCGGCTGCTCGTACCGGGCACCGACCACTACGTGGACCCGGTCGGCTGGGACCCGCTGATCATGAAGTTCTGCGAGTTCTTCGGCGAGGGCCGGCGGCTGACCCCCTCGCGGCTGGCCGAGGGCTGGCGGATGCCCGGCCGGCTGCCGGCCGCGGTCTGAGCACAACGCCGGAGGGTGCGCGTCAGGGCGCGACGCTCTCCCCGCAGGAGTCGCACACCCGGGTGGCGGGCAGTTCGAGGAAGCAGTTCGGGCAGATCGCCGGCGGGCGCGGGGCCGTCGCGGTGGTGGCGGCGGCGCCGGTGGTGGCGGCGGCCTTCTTGCGGGTGACCGCGGTCTTCAGCCGCGGGGCCAGGGCCGGGATGCCGCCGTCGGCGGGCAGGTCGGCTCCGAAGTGCCGGTAGCAGGCCAGCCGGGCGGCGGCGGCGTGCTGCTCGCGGTCCATCTCGTCGAGGATCGGCGGCTGCCCGGCCACCGCCAGGACGTCCTGGTAGCCGGCGCCGACCATGCCGTCGGTGGCGTGCACGACCAGGGCGGTCAGCGGCGGGTCGCCGCGGCGGTGGGCCTCGCGCACCACCAGGGCGAGGACCTTGCCGATCCAGTGCCGCTGGTTGATGCTGGTGCGCACCCCGGAGGCCTGCTGGACGGCCTCGGCCAGGTCGGCGTAGGTGATCACCGCGTGGTAGCGGCGGGCCACGTCCACCAGGGCGGGGTAGGCCGCCCTGGTCCACACGATGTGCGCCTGGCTGACGGCGACGGGCGTGCCGTCCGAGTCCCGCCAGTAGCCGCGCTGCTGCTGCGTCATCCGTCCGCCCCTTGTCCGTTCCGCCTGTCGGCCCCCGCCGGGAGCGAGGCTACCCCGCGCGGGTGTCCGCTTTCCTGCCGGGGGCTTTCCCGCCGGCTTCCTTCCGGCTTCCCGCCGGCTCCCTTCCGGGCCTTTGCCGGCGGGGCCTTTCCGGCCGGGCTTGACTTCAAGTGCTGTTGAAGTCGTGGAATGGGGGCCGACCGCAGCCGTACGGGCAGTCCGCGGTCGATGCCCCGCCCGTACGGGAACGGACCGGGGCCGGGGCCGCCGTCATCCGATCGTGCCGTCGGCGGCCCCGGCCCCCGTCATCGCCGGATCGCCGGCCCCCGACCCCCGGCGACCGGGGGCCCGGGTCAGGCCGTCTCGGCGAGGGTGTGGGCGACCAGGGCGTTGGCGTGGCCGTGGCCCAGGCCGTGCTCGGTCTTGAGCCAGGCGACGAGTTCCATGTGCCTGGTGAGCGGGGAGGCGCGGATGAGGTCCTTCCACTCCTCGATCGGGCGGCCGTGCTTCTTCTCGATCGACGGGAAGTAGCTCGCGGGGCCCTTGACGGTGTTCTTCCCGGTCGCGGCCGTGGCCGCGGTGGCGGTGGCCTTCACATGTGCCGTGGTCATGTCCGGTGTCCTCCCAAGTACGGGCAAAGCAGAAGCGGTGCGTTCACGGGTAGGACCGTGAACGCACCGCTTCCCCATCGCCCGGTAAATGTGATCTACATCACGGCAACTCGCCGCCGTCCCCGGGCCGCGCGGCGCCCGGCCGGCGGGGTGGCGTCGGCGTTCCAGGCGGCGACGGGGTTGCCGAGCCAGCGGGTGGCGCCGGGGACGTTCTCGCCCCGCATCACCAGGGAGGCCGGGCCGACCGTGGCGGCGTCGCCGAGGGAGGAATTGAGCAGCACGATCGAGTGCGGCCCGGTGGTGGAGCCGGCGCCCAGGTGGACGGGGCCCAGCCGCATCACCCGGTCGTGGAACAGGTGGGTCTGCAGCACGGTGCCGCGGTTGACGCTGGCGCCCGCCCCGACGGTGACCAGGTCGCTCTCCGGCAGCCAGTGGGTCTCGCACCACACGCCGCGCCCGATCTTCGCGCCGAGGCTGCGCAGCCACAGGTTCAGGTACGGGGTGCCGGTCATGGCGCCGCCGCCGAAGGGCATGGCGAGTTCCTCGACGAAGGTGTCGTAGAGCTCGTTGCGCCAGACGAAGGAGGACCACAGGGGGTGCTCGGAGACCCGGAAGCGCCCGACCAGCAGCCACTTGGCGAGGGTGGTGACCGCGCAGGCCACCACCGCGGCGGCCACCAGCACCGGGCCGGCCGCCCCGACGGCGGTGCCCAGCCCGTAGTCGTTGCGGACGGCCTGCAGGGCGGCGAAGACCAGGTCGGCCATGACGGCGGCGATGACGACCGGCAGCAGTCGGCAGACCTCGACGCCGGCGCGCGCCCACATCAGGCGCTTGGGCGGGTCGTAGGTGCGGGCCTCGCCGCCGGTGTCGGCCACCCGCGGCAGGGCGAAGGCGGGCCGGCCCAGCCAGGAGGAGCCCTCGGGGGCCTGGGCGGGGGTGTCGGAGAGCACGCCGACCAGGGAGTTGTCGGGCAGCGAGCGGCCGGGGCCCACGATGCCGGAGTTGCCGACGAAGGAGCGGCGTCCGACGTGGGCGCGGCCCAGGTGCAGGCGGCCGGCGCGCAGCTCGTAGGGGGCGACGAGGGTGTCGTCGGCGAGGAAGGCGCCGTCGTCGACCCGCATCAGGCCGGGCAGGGCGAGCACCGTGGAGGCCTCCACCCGGCTGCCGATCCTGGCGCCGAGCAGGCGCAGCCACACCGGGGTGAAGAGGCTGGCGTAGAAGGGGAACAGGGTGCGCCGGGCGCTGTCGCCGAGGTGGGAGACGCCCCAGGCGCAGAACGCGACCTTGCCGGTGGCCGGGTGGAAGCCCGGGCGCAGCGGGAGCGAGAGGAGCCGGATCAGCAGGGCTATCAGCGCGGCGTGGCAGACGACGGTGAGGATGGCCAGCGGGACGGTCATCGGCAGCAGCTGGAGCAGCACCGCGGCCAGGGTGCGTTGGTTGTCGACCATCGGGTAGACGATGAACATCGCCGGCAGGGCGGCGATGACGGGCAGCAGGCCGAAGGCCGCGAAGCCGACGCCGTAGGCGAGGTTCCAGATCCGGGAGGCCCTGACGGGGCCGGTCGGCCAGGGGGTGCGGGCCTCGGTGGAGGGGCGGGCCGGGGAGCCGTGCCAGTGCTCGCCGGGCGGGACGGTGCCGGTGACGCAGGAGCCGGGGGCGATCTCGGCGCCGGCGCCGACGCGGGCGCCGGGCATCAGGGTGGCGCGGTGGCCGATGCTGGCGCCCTCGCCGATGTCGATGTGGCCGAGCTGGAGGGTGTCGCCGTCGAGCCACCAGCCGACGATGTCGGCCTCGGGTTCGAGGCTGGCGCCGTTGCCGATCCGGGCCAGGCCGGTGACGGGGGGAGCGGTGTGCAGCTGGACGTTCCTGCCGACGCGGCAGCCCAGCATCCGGGCGTAGCGCGGGGCCCAGGGGGTGCCGGAGAGGTTGCCGGTGCCGAACATGGCGGTGTAGCGCTCGGCGGCCCACAGCCGCAGGTGGACCTGGCCGCCGCGGGGGTGGCTGCCGGGGCGCATGCCGGCGGTGAGCAGGCGGGCGCCGGCGGCGGCGAGCAGGGTGCGGCCGGGGGCGCTGTAGAAGAGGACGGCGCCGGCCGCCACGGGCCACCAGGAGCTGTGCGGGGCCCAGGTGACGTTGCCGCCCATGAGGTTGTCGACGGCGATCAGCACGACCACCCAGCGCAGTCCGGACAGGCCGAACATGGCGAGCAGCATCAGGCTCTGCCAGAGGCCGGCGCCGCGCGGGGTGGGTCGCACCGGCCGTGCGGGCGTGGCGGGCGCGGCGGCTTCCGGCCCTGCCGCGGCCGCCGCGGCCTGGGGGGCCGGGGCGAGGGAGTCGAGGTAGCCGGCGAGGTCGCCGAGCACCGGGTGGGCGTAGAGGTCGGCGACGGAGACGCCGCTGTGGCGGGTGCGCAGTTCGGAGACCAGGCGGGCGGCGGTGAGGCTGGAGCCGCCGAGGGCGAAGAAGTCGTCGCCGCGGCCGGGGGCCATGCCGAGCAGGCGCTCCCACTGGCCGGCGAGCCAGCCGGCGGTGCCGTCCAGGGTCTCGGCGGGGCGCTCGGAGCCGCCGGTGGTGGCCAGCGGCCAGGGCAGGGCGGCGCGGTCGACCTTGCCGGAGGTCTTGGTGGGCAGGGAGTCGACCAGGGCGAGGACGGGCACCAGCGGTGCGGGCAGGCGCTCCAGCAGTCGCTGGCGGGCGTCGGCGAGGTCGGGGGCGGCGCCGGGCCGGGCGACGAGGTAGCCGACCAGGAGGTCGGCGCCGGCCGGGGTCTTGCGCACGGCGGCCGCGGCGGCGCGGACGCCGGGCAGGGCCTGGAGGGCGGCGTCGATCTCGCCGAGTTCGATGCGGCGGCCGCCGAGTTTGATCTGGTCGTCGGCGCGGCCGAGGAAGACCAGTCCCTCGGGGTCGTTGCGGACCAGGTCACCGCTGCGGTAGACGCGGGGGGAGGCGATCGCGGGGTGGGGGCTGTACTTCTCGGCGTCCTTGGCGGGGTCGAGGTAGCGGGCGGTGCCGATGCCGCTGATCAGCAGTTCGCCGTTCTCGTACCAGGGCACGGGGTGGCCGGCCTGGTCGACGACGGCGATCTCCCAGCCGTCCAGGGGTGCGCCGATGCGCACCGGCTGGCCGGGCAGCATCCGGGCGGCGGTGGCCACCACGGTGGTCTCGGTGGGGCCGTAGGTGTTCCAGAACTCGCGGCCGGGCACGGCCAGGCGCTCGACGAGTTCGGCCGGGCAGGCCTCGCCGCCGACGATGATCAGGCGGACCTGGTCCAGGCACTCCTGGGGCCACAGGGCGAGCAGGGTGGGGACGGTGGAGATCGCGGTGATCCGGCGTTGGACGAGCCAGGGGCCGAGGTCGGTGCCGGCCTTGACCAGGGAGCGGGGGGCGGGCACCAGGCAGGCGCCGTGGCGCCAGGCCAGCCACATCTCCTCGCAGGAGGCGTCGAAGGCCACCGACAGGCCCGCCAGGACGCGGTCGCCGGGGCCCAGCGGGTGGGAGCGCAGGAAGATGCGGGCCTCGGCGTCGACGAAGGCGGCGGCGCTGCGGTGGGTGACGGCCACGCCCTTGGGGCGGCCGGTGGTGCCGGAGGTGAAGATGATCCAGGCGTCGTCGGCAGGGGTGGGCCAGGCCGGGCGGCCCGAGGGGCGGGCGGCGGGGCCGGCGGCCAGCCGGTGGCCGGCGCCGATGATCGCGCAGACCTGGGCGTCCTGCCAGATCATCTCGGCGCGCTCGTCGGGGTCGTCGGCGTCCACGGGCACGTAGGCGGCGCCGCAGCGCAGCACGGCGAGGATGGCGACGTACAGGTCGGCGGTGCCGGAGGGGATGCGTACGCCCACCCGGTCGCCGGTGCCGATGCCGTGGCCGGCCAGCCCGCCGGCCAGGGCGTCGACCTGCTGCAGCAGGGTCCGGTAGTCGAGCACCGTCTCGCCGGTGTCCAGCGCGGGCGCGTGGGGGTACGCGTCGGCCGTGGCGGCGATGACGTCGAGGAGGCTTCGCGGGTGGGCGGGCTGGGCCACCGGCCAGCCCGCGGCCTGCCCCGGGTCGGGTCGGTGCAGCGTGCCTGGGCCAGCCGTGTCGTGGCGTGCGTCCATGGGGATGGGTTCCTTGGCTCCGTTTGTCCTGAGAGGCGCGTGTCACTTCGCTACGTGCGGTGACGCCGTTGTCACGTGGTGGGAACGCGCCCACTCACCATGACTCCACGGGGCGTCCGCTGGATGCAGCGAAGGCGCGGTCAAAGAGAATTCTCATCATTGATGACAATCGGCCTAATCATCATGCGAATCGAATGTCGATTCGGGTATTTCTACGTGTTTTCGCTGGTGAAGGCTAATCGGCGGAAACCGGAGGGGCGTGACGGCGGAGGGAAGAGTGATGAACACCATGGCGTCCGGAACGGTACCGGTAGTGAGGGGTTGGCTACCGAATCGGTGGGTTTTGGTCGGATGCTCATCCTGTCCACGTCAGTCTCGGTTTTGTGTGCGGCTCTCCAGCCGCCGTCCAACAAACGGACGTTTCCTGTGAAGACGGTGTGGGCCGCGGCGCCCGCTTGCGGACCGCACGGCGGGAACCCGCTCCTCTGGTACGCGGCGTACGGGTCCAACCTGCACGCTGCCCGCCTCGCCTGCTACCTGTACGGCGGCCGTCCGGAGGGCGCGGCCCTCGGCTGCCCGGGCTGCCGCGACCGCCGCCCACCCCGGCGAACGGCCGCCCTCACCCTGCCCGGAACCCTGTACTTCGCCGGACACTCCCCCACCTGGGGCGGCGCGACGGCCTACTACGACCCGGCCGGCCGCGGGCCGGTGCCCTGCCGCGGCTACCTGCTCACCCCCGGCCAGTTCAGCGACATCGCCGCCCAGGAGATGCGCCGCCCCCCGGGCACCGACCTCGACCTCACCCGGGTCCTGGCCACCGGCCGCGACCGGGTCGGCCCCGGCCGCTACGAGACCCTGCTGCGCGTCGGAGCACTCGGGGGGCGCCCGGTGCTCACCTTCACCTCCCCCGCCGGCCTGGCCGGCACCGAGCCCACCGCCCCCACCGCCGCCTACCTGCGCACCCTGGGCGCCGGCCTGGCCGAGGCCCACGGCTGGGGGCCCTGGCGCGCCGCCGGCTACCTCGCCACCCGCCCGGGGGCGGCCGGGCACTGGGGGGTGGCGGCGGTGGCGGCGCTGCTGGGGCGAGCGGGGGCGGGGGCCGGCCCGACGGCCGGTTGACGGCAGGTCGGCGCGCGGCCGACGGTCCGTCGGCGCGCGGCCGGTGGTCGGCCGGTGGTCGGTCAGCCGTCAGTTGCGTTCAGCCGGAGGTCAGTTGAGGAAGGACTCCGGGCCCAGCCGGCCCCAGAGCACGAACGCGGCCAGCAGCACGTAGACCACGTCCACCGCCACCAGCCAGTACTCGCGCCGCCGCAGGCGCACCACCGCCGCCCCGGCCATCAGCAGCACCAGCCCGAGCGCGGCCAGCGGCACCAGCACCGGCGCGATGCCGAGCAGCGCGGGCAGCACCAGCCCCACCGCGGCCAGGACTTCGAGGGCGCCGATCGCCCTCACCCCGCCCGCGCTGAAGTCCTCGACCCAGCGGCCGCTTCGCCCGGCGGCGGCGATCCGCTCCTTCGGCACCAGCAGCTTGAAGGCACCGCCGAGCAGATAGGCGGCGGCCAGCAGTGCGGTGACGGTCCACAGTGCGGGGTTCATGATGTTCTCCTCGGTACGTTGTCCGCTGCTGCCCTCCGGGACAGGGCAGCCCGGCCGCCCGTGACGGGGGCCCGGTGTGAGGCGCGCCACCCCGGGCGGGGCGGCGCCGGAAGGGACGGGGTGCCATGGCGGGATCGACGGGTACGGCGGACGTGGCGGAGGCGGCCCGGTACCGGCCGCTGCTGTTCTCCATCGCCTACGGCATGACGGGCTCGGTGGGCGACGCCGAGGACCTCGTCCAGGACACCTTCCTCAACCTGACCCGGGCCGGGCAGGCGGGCACCACCGTCACCAACCTCAAGGCGTACCTGACCACTTCGGTCACCCGCCTGGGCATCAACCACCTGGACTCGGCCCGGGTGCGGCGCGAGAGCTACGTCGGCGAGTGGCTGCCCGAGCCCGTCGTCGCCTTCGCCGAGCGCCCCGGCGACGCCCCCGCCGAGCACGCCGAGCTGGCCGACTCGCTGTCGATGGCCTTCCTGGTGATGCTGGAGGCCCTCTCCCCCGTGGAGCGGGCGGTGCTGCTGCTGCGCGAGGCCTTCGGCTACGGCTACCCGGAGGTCGCGGAGCTGACCGGCAAGTCGGAGGCGAACTGCCGTCAGATCCTGGCCCGGGCCCGCAAGCACCTGGCCCTGGGCACGGACACCCCGCTGCCGGCGGCCCGGCGGGCCGAGGGCGACGAACTGGCCCGCCGCTTCTTCGCCGTGGCCGCCGGCGGGGACCTCTCGGAGCTGCTCGGCATGCTCGCCCCCGACGTGGTCTTCCACGGCGACGGCGGCGGCAAGGCGCAGTCGGTCGGCAAGTCGGTCGCCGGCCTGGAGCGCGTCGCCCACCTGCTCACCTTCGGCTTCACCCGCAACCGCGAACTCGGCGTCACCCTCCGCCCGGCCCTGGTCAACGGCCGCCCGGGCGCGGTCTCCTACGACCCCCGGGGGCGGGTCGCCGGTGTCCTGGTGCTGGAGATCGCCGACGGCGCGATCCGGGCGCTGCACTCGGTGTCCAACCCGGACAAGCTCGGACACCTGGGCGAGGTGTCCGACATCGGGCTGCGCCGGGTGCGGGATCGGGACCGGGACCGGTAGCCGGCCCCGGAAATCGGTGGCGCGCGGAGGCGGGCGCGGTCCGCTCAGCCGGGCGGGAGCGGGGCGGCCTCACCGGGACCAGGGCCGCCGCCGGGTCGCGACGGCCCTCAGGCTGCGGCCGTTTCGACGACCTCGATCTCGAACGGCTGCCGGTTGTTGCGTCCGTTCCGGTCGTCCGGGCTGTGCACGGCGACCTCCCCGCCGAGCAGTGGGCCCGTGGGCGCGTCGGGGGAGATCCGGACGGGGATGATCGCGGTCGCGCTGCGCCCCTCACGCAGCCCGGGCCCGAAGGTGCAGCGCAGGTGGCGCTTGTTCCCGGAGGCCGTGCACGTTTCGGGGAAGAACGGCTCCTCCGCCGTGGTCCCCGCCGGCAGGACGATCAGGACGTCGAACGGCGATGCCGTGGTGTCCGGGCCGCGGTTGGCGACGAAGGCGTGCAGGCTGGTCCGGCCGCCCGGCGGGGCGGCGTCGGGGTCCAGCCGGATCACCTCCAGGTCGGAGTCGGAGACCGCGGGGGCGGGCGCGGGCGGCGGTACCGGTCGGCCGATCGGGCGGGGGTCGGGGCGCTGCCCGGCCCAGGACGGGCCGGCGGTCAGCGTCGCCAGCGCGCAGCCCGCCGCCACGGCCGCCGTCAGCCACCTCCCGCCGCCCGCCCCGCCGCGTGCTCCCGTGCGTCTGCGCTCCATGGTCGTCCGCCGTTCCCTCGCACCCGGCCGCCCGCGCCGTCGCGGACCGCATCCGCACCAGGGTGGCCGAGCGACCGGCGGCCGCCGCCGCGCCCCGCCCTCGGTCCGCCCGAACGGACGAACAGGCGGACGAACGGACGACCACGCGCCCGGAGAGCCGGCCGGAGCCCCCGGCCGGGGTCACGGGAGCCGGTGGACCGGGGTGGCCTCGCGCAGATGGATGAGGACGTCGAAGGCGTCGGGGAGGGAGGCGACGGCCAGGTGCTCGGCGGCGTCGCGCTCCGGGGTGTAGACGCCGCTGATGACGCGGGCCTTGGCGGGGCCGTCCCATGCGCGGCGGACGTCCTGGTGGCGCAGGTCGAACCAGTGGGCGGGTGCGTCGCTCTCGCCGAGCCCGGCGTCGAGCAGGGCGAGGGCCTCGCGGGCGTGGTCGGCGAAGGGGCGGCCCGGGTGGATCCCCCGGGCCCGCTGGACGTGTTCGTCCACGTCGTGGGCGGTGCGGATGGGGTCGAGGTGGGCCGCCGGCCGGGCGAGCCGCTCGGGCGCCGTGGCGCGGACGTGGGCCAGGACGGCTTCGTAGTCGGCGGGTTGCGCCTGGGCGGGCTTGACGCCGTAGACGCGGACCGGGTCGTCGGCGTGGTCCCGGTTGTAGGCCCGGATCCACTCCAGGGCGGCGGCGGTCTCGGCGGTGCGCCACGGGCGCCAGGCCCCGGCCAGGGCGTCCGCGGCGCTGCCGGCACCGCCGTTCACGTACGCGTCGAGGGCGGTGCCGGCGCCGGCGGCGTCCTGGACGGCGAGGGCGCGGAAGCCGTGGTCCCGGACGAGCCGGCGGAACAGCCGGTCCCGCACCCCGGAGGTCTCCCGGGAGAATCGGGTTGACTCCCCGATGCCCACCACCGTCGCCCCGGACGCCAGTTGGGCGGCGATCGAGTCGAGGGCGGGGTCGGACAGCGGGAGAAGCGCGGTGTCGTTCGGCATGCCGCACAGTCTGGTAGTTCAAGTCGACTTGAGGTCATGCGCGCAGAAGTCGGCTGCGCCGCCGCCGGGGTGCGCGGGCGGGAGCGTCGGCCGCGAGCGGTCAGGCCCCGGCGGGCAGGCATTCGTCGAGCAGGGCGAGGATGTCGCGCCAGGCGCGGCGGGCGTGCAGCGGGTGGTGGGCGACGCCGGGGACGACGGGCTGGTCGACGGGCGGGTGGTGGAAGGCGTGCTGGGCGCCGCCGTAGACGGTGAGGCGCCAGTCGACGCCGGCGGCCTGCAACTCGGCGGTGAAGGCCTCGCGTTGGGCGGCGGGCTGGATCGGGTCCTCGGAGCCGACACCCGCCCACACCGGGCAGCGGATGTTCGCGGCCTCGCCGGGGCGGCCGGTGGTGAGGGCGTTGACGGTGGCGACGGCCTTCAGGTCGGCGCCGGAGCGCGCGAGTTCGAGCAGGACGGCCCCGCCGGTGCCGTAGCCGACGGCGGCGATCCGTCCGGGGTCGGTGCGCGGCTGGGCGCGCAGCGCGTCGAGGGCGGCGTGGCCGATGTCGCGCAGCCGGTCGGGGTCGGCGAGCAGGGGCAGGCAGCGCGCCAGCATCTCCTGGGGGTCGGTGAACCAGCGGCCGCCGTGGATGTCGAAGGCCAGGGCCACGTAGCCGAGTTCGGCGAGGGCGTCGGCTCGGCGGCGCTGGAAGTCGTTGAGGCCGGTACCCTCGGGCCCGATCAGGACGGCGGGGCGGGGGCCGGTGCCGGCCGGGAGCGCGAGGTGGCCGACCATGGTGAGGCCGTCGGCGGGGTAGCGGACCGTGCGGGTGGTGACCGTTGTCATGCGCCGACGGTAGGCGCCGGCGAGGCCCGGTGGGGCGGGCCTTAGCCGACAGCCGAGCGGCCCCGAAGCGGGCCCGCCGGCTCAGAGCACGAAGTAGCTCGCCCCGAAGGCCTCGGCGGACTCCCTCGGCGCCACCTGGGCCGTCACCGGGCCCTGGCAGTTCGCGGCGGCGTGCACCAGGACCGTCGAGTCGGTGAAGTTCTCGATGAGGATCGGCGAGGAGGCCGGGTAGCAGCCGCGCGCCGGGTGCTGGTGGGGCACGCCGTTCACCACCAGCAGCCCGGTGGCGGCCTGGGCGGGGACGGCGAGGGCGAGCATCCCGGCGGCGGCGAGCAGGACGGCTCCGGAGATCCGACGACGCATGGGGTTCCTCCCTGGTCAGGGGGCCACCGCCCCGAAGCGGTGCCCGTGCGAACAATCCTGTCGGCGCCGGGACGGATACCGCAATCGCCCGAACCGGCGACGGAACAGAGGCAGTTGGGCGCCGTGCGGTGCTGTGGCCGGGAAGGTTCCCACTACCCGGCGGCCGAGGACCCGTTGCACGATCCTGGTCGGCCACGGCCTGGGCCGCCTTCGCCGCCGTCGCCCGCGGCTATGCCGGTCGGACGGATTGAGACGGCGGAGTTCGCGGGCCCCTTGCGGCAGTTGAGCGCAAGTCCAGGAGAAGGACGGCGACAGAAGGACCACTCAGGAGGCGGACGGCTCGATCTCCCCCGCGAAGACGATGACCTGGTCGATGAGGCTCCGCCGCAGATGGACGACGTCCGTTCCCGCCAGGCGGGGGCCTCCGTCCGGCGTGGTGAAGACCCACCGGTACCGGGCCCACTCGTCAGGCATGTCCACCTCCGAGCAGCGCACCATCGTGCCGGTCCCCGCCGGGTGGCGTCGGATGTCCAGCACGAACCGCTCGACCGCCGCGATTCCCTCGCTGCGGCCCAACGGCCCCCAGAAGACCACGTCCGAGGTCAGGGCCTGGGAGAGCAGGGCGGTCACATAGTCGTCGTCCGAGGCGTTGAACGCGGAGATGAACGTGTCGATCGCGGAGCGTGCGGTCTCTTCCTGCATACCCCAGTAATACCAGCCGTCGCGCGTGCGCTCCGGATCCTCCCGGTCGCAGCACCAGGGTGGCCGGCATGGTGGACGGCGCGGCGTCGAGGTGGTGGGTGTCGATCCGGCGGCGGCGCCGATCGAGGTGGCGCGCGCCAAGCCGGGCGCCGGCCGGGTGCGCTGGATCTGCGGTGACGCTGGTGAACTCCAGCCTCTGCAAGTCGACTTGGTGATGATGACGGCCAACTTCACGCAGGCGATCGCCGATCCGCCCGCCTGGCGGCGCGCCCTGAGCGACGGCTGCCCGCTGGACATCACCGCCGCCGACGTGCCCACCGTGCGCGACGGCCAGGTGGTGCGGACGCGGGCCCATGCCGACCCGGCCGAGGGCTGTGACCCGCCCCCCTACGGGGTGATCTTGGCCGGGCGTCGGCGCGGCGCCCGGCCGGGCGGGGCGGACCTTCCGGTAGGCATGGGCGGGGACGGGTTCGTGGGCGAAGGATGCCCGCACCCGGCCGCCAACTCCACGCCGATTCCAGGCCCATCGGAAGGACTTACCCACTATGAAGCTGGTACGACGAGTCGCTGCCGCCGGTTGCACCCTCGCCCTCGCCCTCGGCGGTGCCGTCGCCCTCGCCCCGGCCGCGAGCGCGACCCCGCAGGGCTGCTTCTACTACGTCCTGGAGAAGGTCCCGGGCGCCAACACCGAGATCGTGGAGGACGCCTGCACGGTTGGCGCGGCCGGCGGCAAGCAGGCGTTCGAGGAGTGCTACCGCCTCCTGCGCAGCGACTACGTCCCCGCCGTCGTGGCGGCCGAGGGCTGCCGCAAGGCCCCCATGGAGTAGTCCGGCCCCGGAACGGGCGCAGCGCGGGAAGTCGAACGGGCCGACTTCCCGCGCTTTCGCGGGTCCGGGCGTGGTGTTCCGTTTCCCGGCTCCCGGTGGATCGTTGATCGTTGTACCAGTTGTTGTCAACGGATCACGCCCCTCCCCCGCGGCCCGGACCGGCGCAGCGCCGGGCGGGCCGCAACGGAAAGCCACCCCATGCCCGTTCGCCCCTGGCGCGCGGCGGTCGCAGCCGCCTCCGCGCTCCTGTTCCTGGCCACCGCCCGCGCGACGGCGCAGCCCGTGGAGCCCGCGGCACCGGCCGCGCCCGCAGCACCTGTGGCGCCTTCGGCGTACAGCCTGCGCAACGCCCGTACCGGGACGTGCCTGCACCACGTCTTCGGCACCACCCAGGTGCGGCTGGAGCCCTGCGAGGCGGTGCCCGAGCAGCGGTGGGAGCTGCGGGCGGCCGGCACGTGGGTCAACGTGGCGGCGTTCGACCCGGAGAAGGGTGCCTGGGGCTGCGTGGCCATCGGTGACAACTGGCGCATCCGCTACGGCCAGTGCCGGGTGGCCGAGTCGGCGTGGAGCATCGCGGACGGCGGCCGTTCCCGGGTCCGCTCGGAGTCGGACCTCAATGACAACGACCTCTACCTGACGGAGACCCAGGAGGGCCGCCTCGGCGCCCAGCCCGGCGGCACCACCCCCTCCGCGGACTGGATCCTGGCCGCCGAATAATCCGGGAACGGGCGAGCGTCCCCTGTTACGGTGCCCGGATGTCAGCGATCAAGCAGTTCCAGGTCACGTTCGACTGTGCGGAGCCCGCGCGCGTCGCCCGCTTCTGGTGCGAGGTGCTGGGGTACGTCATGACGCCGCCGAAGGGGTTCGCCGGCTGGGAGGAGTACGAGGCCTCCCAGGCTCCGGAGGAGCGGGGCTCCTGGTCCGCCTGCACCGACCCGTCGGGGGTGGGCCCGCGGCTGTACTTCCAGCGCGTTCCCGAGGGCAAGACCGCCAAGAACCGGGTGCACCTGGACGTGCGGGTGGGCACCGGGCTGGTGGGTGAGGAGCGCCTGGCCGTGCTGGAGGCCGAGGCCACCCGGCTGGAGGCGCTCGGCGCGGTGCGCGTGCAGGTGCTGTACGACGGCCAGGACTCGTGCATCTCGATGCAGGACGTCGAGGGCAACGAGTTCTGCGTCGACTGAGTCGGGTCGGCCGGGCAGGCCAGTGCCCGTGCCGGTGCCAGCGCCCGTGCCGGTGGGATGACAGCGGTGGCAGCGCCCTGCCGGTGGGCTGTGAGCGGCCTGCGGAAACCTGGGGCCGGGGCGTGAACGACGCGCCCCGGCCACCGCACCACCAGGGAGCCCCCCGTGCCGAACCCCGCAGCAACCCCGACCCCGCCGTGGGACGTCCACCGCCTGCCCCGGGCCGAGGGCAAGGTCTTCCTGGTCACCGGCGGCAACGCGGGCATCGGCTACTTCGTCGCCGAGCAGCTCGCCGGCACCGGCGCGACGGTCGTCCTCGGCTGCCGCGACCGCCGCAAGGCCGAGGCCGCGACGGCCTCGATCGGCGTCCGGGTACCCGGCGCCAGGCTGCGGCACCTGCCGCTGGACCTGGCCGATCCGGCCTCCGTCGCGTCCTCCGCCGACGGACTCGGTGCGGAGGGCCTGGAGCGCCTGGACGCGGTCGTCCACAACGCGGGCATCGCGCTGGACGACCCGCCGCGCCGCGAGAGCGCGAACGGCCACGAGCTGATGTTCGCCACCAACCACCTGGGCCACTTCGCCCTGACCGCCCACCTGGCACCGCTGCTCCAGGCCACCCCCGGCAGCCGGATCGTGACCACCGGCAGCTTCGCCGCCAAGTCCGAACGCCTGGACCTCGCCGACCTCCAGAGCGCCCACGACTACAAGCCCAAGCGCGCCTACTCCCGCTCCAAGCTGGCGCAGATGCTCTTCGCCGTCGAACTCGACCGCCGCCTGCGCGCCGCCGGAAGCACGACGCTGAGCGTCCTGGTCCACCCCGGCGGCGCGCTCGACGCCCTCACCCCCGCGCGCCCGCCCCTGCACACCCGCACCGCGCGCGAACGGCTGGGCCACCTGCCGCTCGGCCTGGTCGTCCAGGGCAAGGACGCCGCCGCGTGGCCCGCCGTACGGGCCGTGCTCGACCCGGGCGTGCGCGGGTCGAGCACGGTGATGTGGAGCCCCCGGGTGTTCGGGCTGCGCGGCGAGCCCCGGCCCGAACCCCTGTGGGACCACGTGGCGGACCCCGCCACCGCGGCCTGGCTCTGGGAGGCCAGTTGCGAACTGACCGGCCAGGAGCCGGTGTTCACCGCGGCGACGGGGTCCGGTCGCTACGACTCCTGTGCGATGTAGGCCTCGTACTGCTCCGCCGTGAGCAGGTCGTCCAGTTCGGCGGGCGCGGTCAGGTCGAGCTCGATGATCCAGGCGCCGTGCGCGTCCGCGTTGATCTCCTCGGGCTCGCCGCTCAAGGCCTCGTTGATCGCCGAGACCTTGCCGGACACCGGGGCGTAGAGCTCGCTGACCGACTTCACCGACTCCACCGAGCCGAACGGCTGGCCGATCTCGAACGTGTCGCCCACCTTGGGGAGTTCAACGAAGACGAGGTCGCCGAGCTGGCGCTGGGCGTAGTCGGTGATGCCCACCCGGGTCTTGTCCTTACCGGTGGACTGCAGCCACTCGTGTTCCTTGGTGTACTTGAAGTCCTTCGGGTAGGCCATGACGCTCTCCACAGGTCGATGTCGGCTGACGCACCGTCAGCCACGGAGGAGCCTGCTACAGATCGTCGCCACCCGGCGCGACCATCACCCGAACGAGTGAACGATCCGGCCGGTCAGTCGGGGCGCTGGCCGTGCAGCAGGAGGGGCAGGGCGCGGCCGGTGAGGGCCTCGGCGACGCGGGCGGCCTGGGAGGGCGCCATGTGACGGGGGAGTTCGCGCACGGGCACGAAGCGGGCGCCGAGCAGGCGGCTGCGCTTGTGCGGGGGGACGGCGAGGAGGGTGGTGTCGCGCACGGTGCCGCCGTCGAAGACCAGGCTGAAACGCTCCAGGTAGCGGTCGGACGGGGTGTAGTCGAGGGCGACGGCATGGGTCAGGCGCAGGATGATGCCGGTCTGGGCGTGCAGGTGGCGGGCGGCGGCGCGGTGCGGGGGCTCGTTCACCTTGCCCGCGCCGCCGGGCAGGATCATGCCGTCCAGGTAGTCCGGGTCCACGAGCAGGACGTCACCGGCCTGGTTGCGGACGAGAACGAGGCAGCCGAGGCGGCAGACGGGGGGCTTGGCGAGCAGTCGCGGGTCGTGCATGGGGGGGGTTCACTTCCTGAGGGCGCAGAACAGCAGGAGGGCGAAGCAGGCCCACCACAGGAGGCGGGCGAGGAGTTCAGTCGTCATAGGTGAGGCGCTCGTAGCGCAGGCCCTTGCGGAGCAGGTCCACGATGCGCAGCAGGTCGAGCGGGCGCGCGGTGAGGTGCAGCAGGTACTCGCAGGTGGAGCGGCCGGTGTCCCAGTCGACCTCGATGGTGGGCAAGTTGACCCGGCCCAGGGCCAGGACGGTGGTGAGGTCGTCCAGCACGGAGGCGGCCTGCCGGCGCTGCTCGGCGGTCACGCGGGAGAGGGTCACCGCTCCCCCGGACGCTTGTGGACCTCGAACAGGCGCCAGGCGGAGAACGCTTCGGTGAAGGAGGAGAAGCCGCTGCGCTCGCCGTCGGGCGTGCACAGCCACGCCCCGGTGCACTCGTTGCGGACCCGGTAGCACCGGGCCTCGGTGTCCCAGCGGACGCCGTAGCCGTGGAGGCGGGGGACTTGGGCATGGGTCATGGGAGTCAAACTCTCTGCGATCGGAGTTTCACGTTCTGTGCACATGGTGGCGCAGTGCGGCCTACGATCGGAAGCAGCTTGCGACTTGCCTTCGGCTCACCAGAAGTTGGGACTGCCATGAACAAGAAGAAGATTGACCCGGAGTCGAGCCCTTGGGCTCCCTTTGGTATCCAGCTCCGCAACTTCCGTGAGGCCAAGAACATCCTCCAGGAGGAGTTGGCGCCGCTCCTGGAGTGCTCGCCGTCGCACCTCTCCTACATCGAACTTGCGCACCGACCGCCGAGTCGCAGGCTCGCCGAACTCGCCGACATCGCGCTCGACACCGGCGGCACGATGCTGCTGATGTGGTACCAGCTGAAGAACGCGGCGATCCTGGAAGGCTTCCCGGAGTGCGCCCGCTATGAGGGCCTTGCCGAAGCGATCAGGATCTTCGAGAACGACTTCATCACCGGTCTTCTGCAGACCCGGGCATATATGACCGCGCTCCAGATGGGTTCTGTCAGGCAAGGCACTTCGTCCCAGAAACTGGCCGAGGAACGCATCGCCTTCAGGCTTGCCCGACAGACTGTCCTGGACCGGACCCCGCCTCCGCTCGTCCACGCGGTCTTAGACGAGAGCTGCCTCCGGAAGGTCGTCGGCGGACGCGACGTCATGGTCGAACAGCTGCTTCACCTTGAGCAGTTGGCCGATCGCCCCAACATCGTCGTCCAGATCGCGCCGTTCTCCCTGGGCGAGAACCGACCGTTCTCACATATGCTGCATCTCCTTACCATGCCGAACCGCAAAGTTCTCGCTTACGGCGAGGTTGAGCTGCGCGGCTACATCGACCGCGACACCAAGTCGATTGCCACACTTACCAAGAGCTACGATCGACTGGCGGTCGAGGCTCTCGGCCGGGCCGAATCATTGGCTTTCATCCGTGCGGTAAGGAGGGACCTGGAATGGATGTCGACCTGACAAACACTGCCTGGCGGAAGAGTTCATACAGTGCCTCGAACGGCGGCGCCTGCGTCGAAGTCGCCGACAACTTCGCCGGCGTCATGCCCGTCCGCGACTCCAAGGACCCCTCCGGCCCCGTGCTCGTCTTCCCCGCCACCGCCTGGCAGTCCTTCGTCACCGCCGTCCGCACCGGCGAATTCGACGCCCGCTGAAGGCCGCGGGACCCCCTCCGAACTGCCCGGACGGGCATAGACCGTTGCCCCCACAGCCCTTCCGTTCCCCCACCGTGCCGAACGACCATGGAAGGTCAGCAAAGATCCGGGGGGCACCCATGCGCACACACGACGGCGAGCGGCAGCAGCACAGCGGCCGGGACACCGCCGCCGACCGCGCCGGGCGGGCGCCCGCCCACCGGCTGCTCGCCCTCCAGGCCAGCGTGGGCAACGCCGCCGTCGTGCAGATGCTGCGACGCGCGCCCGAACACCCCGCCGCCGTCCAGCGCTCCACCGTCCACGACGTGCTGCGCAGCGCGGGCCGTCCGCTGGACGAGGCGACCCGTACCGAGATGGAGTCCCGTCTCGGCGCCGACTTCTCCGACGTCCGGCTCCACGTCGGCCCGGCGGCCCGCGCCTCCGCGGCCGAGGTCGGTGCCCGCGCTTACACCTCCGGGAGCCATGTCGTCCTCGGTGACGGTGGCGGCGACAAGCACACCCTCGCCCACGAGTTGACCCACGTCATCCAGCAGCGGCACGGCCCCGTGGCCGGCACCGACCGCGGCAACGGCCTGCGGGTCAGCGACCCCTCGGACCGGTTCGAGCGCGAGGCCGAGGCCAACGCGCACCGGGCCATGTCCGGCCCGGTCCGCACGCCCGAGGCCGACGTACCGCACGAGCACGCGACCGCTTCCGCGAGCGCCGGTGCCGTGCAGCGCGCCGCCACCGACGACCTCCCCGACGCCGAGGCGCCGTCAGCGGCGGTGCCCGACCTGCCCGCCACCCTGGTCCAGGAGTTGCAGGAGGCGAAGGACGCGACCGGGGCGGACGCCAAGGCCGTGCGCCAGGCCGCGCTGGACTCGCTGCTGCGGTACGTCCTCGCCCATCTGCCGGTCACGCCCGACCATCCCGAGCTGCCGCAGGCACTGGCCGACAAGGACCTCGTCCTCGGCTACAAGCACTCCCGGCAGGGGGCCGGCAAGCCCATGGCGCTGACCAGCACCGGCACTTCGGGCGACAAGGTCACCATGGCGCTGTACCGCAACCTCTTCGACGACTACGGCCCCGCCGTGGTCTACAGCACGCTGCGGCACGAGCTGATCCACGCCGCCCAGGCCATGCTGATGCCCGACGAGGACGCCGCCAACGGCGCGGACCCGCACGTCTACATGGACGTGATGAGCGACATCGGGCACGAGACCTTCGCCCTGCTCCAGCAGCCGATGCGGGAGATCGAGACCCACGTCTGGGAGCTGGAGCACGCGGGCCGCACCGGGATCGACGGCGGGTACCTGAAGGAGACCGTCGACTACCTCATCACCTACACCGAGGAGTTGGCCGCCAACCTCGGCGAGGCCGCCGTCACCGACCGGCACGTCGAGTACTGGGACGCGTACCTGGACAACTCGGTGGCCGCGCTCGGCCGGGCCGCCGCCACCCCCGCCGTCACCGGGCACACCGACCAGGCCCTCGCCGGACGCCTCACCACCGCCCAGCAGGCGCTGCGCGGCGCCATCGACGTCAAGAAGCGGGCGGGTGCGGCGGGCGGGAAGCGGGCCGGGGGCACCGGCCGGGGCAACCCCGGCCAGCGCAAGCGGGAGAAGGCCGACACGTGAGTTGAGTCTGCTTCCCGCTGCGGACGGAGTGGTCAGCCCCGGCGGGCCCGCCACCGTCGGGGGTGGCGCACGGTGACGCGGCCGAAGCTCTTCTTGCCGATCAACTCGATCCGCAGCCTGACCGGGGCCCCCGGGTCGGCGTCCTGATGGCCCTTCACCTTGGAGAACTCCAGGGCCAGGCCGTAGGGATCGACCACGATCCCCGGGCCGACGATCAGCGTCAGGTTGCCGCCCTGCATGTCGACGTCGATCTCCAGGGTGTCGTGGGTGATCACCGCCTGGGTGAAGTCCAGCTTCACGTGGCACCACTCCGCGGCGATCTCCAGGCGGCGCGGCAGCACCCAGGCGCCCACCCGCTCCGTCCTGGTGAACTTCTGCTCGATCCGCAGCACGTCCCGGCCCTCGGCCACCACCCCGGTGGCCGAGACCGACACCGGCGGCAGGTCGGCGGTGAGTTCGGCCAGGTCCCCGACCGTGCGGGCCGACAGGGCGGCCTCCACCCGCTCGTCCAGTTCCTCGGCCGTCAGCCGGCCGTCGCCCGCGGCGACGCCCAGCGCGGTCACCACCCGGTCCCGGTCGGCGTGCGAGGCCCGCAGCGCGGGCCGGGTGCCGGGGCCGGGGGCGCTCCCGGCGGGCACGATCTCTCCCGGCATCTTTCCCGTCCCTGAACTCGCTCGGCGAAGGTGCGCGCGCGGAGGCGCCGCGCGGCAACTTACGTTATATCGCGATACGGTATATCGCGTTACGCCGCCCCGCCAGGCCCCGGGGCGGTGGCGCGCCCCGGTGCGGGGCGGCTGCCTCAGGAGGCGGCGTCCTTGCGGAAGCGCTTGGCCAGGGCCGGATCCGTCTCCCACCACAGGCCGTTGGCGCCCTGCTCCTCCTCGGCGGGCTCGGCGGGCCGGGCCGGGCCGGCCCCCGGGAGGGCGGAGTCGCCGACGACCCGCAGGCGGAACAGCAGGCCGGGGACGGCCCAGAAGACCGCGCCCATCAGCAGCAGGACCGCCGCCACGCCGTACCAGGGAAGCACCGTGAAGCGGGCCAGGGGCAGCGCGAGGAAGGCGAACCGCAGCCCGGTGCCCCGGCCCGTCAGCAGGAACTCGCGCCCCTCACCGGCCTCCACGGTCACCGTGTTGGAGCGGGTGCGGTCCCAGGTGGCGAGCCGGACGGTGTGGAGGCCGGCCGGGACCGGGAAGCGCGCGAGGGTGCCCTGTTTGACCCTGCCGACCGGCACCCCGTCGATCTCCACGCCGTAGCAGCCCCTGCGCAGGGCGAAGAGCGGCGGCTCGGCATGCACGACGACGGTAGCGGTCATCTGGGTGTCCCCCCGGGTTGGTGATCATGAGGCGCGGAGCGCGCCCATGATAGGGGGATGCCCCTGGCCGGGCACCGTCAATTCGTCTGCCGGGCAACGAGGTTCTCCAGACCGAGGTCGCCCGGATGCTCGCCGGTGGCGTAGCGCGGGGCCGTGCGCCCCCAGTCGTGGTAGCCGCGGATCCAGGCCGCGTGGGCGTCCGCGTAACGGGCCAACTCCGGTATACCGCCGCCGAGTTCGCGCTCCAGCTCGGGCAGGCCGGCGCGCAGGCCGAGGAAGGACTCGACGCTGCGGTCCGCGGTGTCGCGCACCTGGCGGACGGCCTCGGCGCGGGAGGCGCCGTGGTGGTGCATCAGGCTCAGCACGAGGTTGGGGCGGGCGCCGGCCTGGTCCTTCTCCAGGGAGTGGATCTCGTTCATGGCGATGACGGCGTCGCAGGCGGCGACCCGCATCGCCTCCAGGTGGCTGGTGCACCAGGCCGGCAGCGGGACCTCGAAGTGCCCGACCCGCTCGGCCAGCGCCAGCAGCGGGCGCACCCCGATCGTGCGGCGGCGGGCGCGCAGGTGGGCGGCCGGGTCCGGGAGGACGCCGTGCGCCCGGTCGGCGATCTTGGTGGGCCAGCCGGCCAGGCAGTCGACCCAGTCGTGGACGGTGCGGCGGCGCCACTCCCCGGACATGCCCTCGCTCATCCGCTGCCAGCAGTCGGCGAAGGCGGCGACGACGGGCGTCGCGTGGGCCGTCTGCTGCTTCGGCCAGCGCAGGAGGTCCACCAAGTCCTGGCAGACGGCGATCGCGTCGTCCGTACGGCCGTCCCGGGCGTCGAACCGGTCGTCGAAGAGGAAGAACCAGCCGAGCAGGTCGAAGCAGAGGTCCAGGTCGGCGCCGACCGCGTCCGGGAAGCCGTACGCGGCGCTGTCCGCGACCCGGGAGAGCTCGTAGCGGCGCAGCGCCTCCGGGTCGGCGACCAGCCCGCCGGCCCGTACCCAGGCCAGGTGGCGCCGGCGGGCCCGGGCCAGCTCGGGGCTGACCCGGCCGGCGAGGGGCACCGTGAACTCGATGTCCTGGGGCATTCGGCTTCCGCGCTCCCGATACGACTCGGCGGTCCGTGGCGGCCGCTCGGGGCCGTACGGTTCGGGCCCAGCGTGGGGGAAGCGGCGGCACCCGCGCCAGAGCGCAAGGGGGCACCCCCGGGCGCATCCGGATGCGCGGCGCCCTCCCGCACCGGGGGCGCGGGAGGGCGGGGGGCCGGGGCACGGGAAGTCGGGCCCGCCGGCGGCGGCACCGGGGCGGCGGACCAGCCGGTGTCGCCGGTGCGGCGCGGGCCGGTCGTTCGGGCGTCATTCGGGGAGGTCGCCGTCGCCGCCCAGGTTGGCGGTGATGCGGCGCAGCACGTTGACGGTGGTGACGAAGTCGGCCTCGTCGACGCCCTCGTGGGCCTGCCGGAGCACGCGCAGGTTGCGCTCGCGGGCGCGCAGGCGGGCGGCCTCGCCGTCCGGGCTGAGGGACATGGCGCCGGTGGTCGCGTCCTCCAGCAGCCAGCCGCGGGCGGCGAGGTCGTCGAAGACCTCGTCGAAGTCGAGGCCGAGGTCCTCGTGGGGGGCCAGCCGCGGGACCAGGGTGGTACGGTTCCAGCGGCCGGGGGCGCCGGCGGCGCGGTTGAGCGTCCACCAGTGCGGCTGGGTGAGGCCCTCCACCGCGAGCTGTCCGCGCAGGGCTCCCACCACCCGGCGGTAGGCCTCGCCGGTCCACGCGCCGATGGGCTGGGCGGCCAGGACCTCGTGCGGGTACTCCTTGAGCGTCACGCTGCTGCGCCCTCTCTGTGTCGTTCGCCAGGACGTGATCACGGTAGGACTTCAAGTCGGCTTGAGGTCAAGGTGGTTCGTGGAGGGTGAGGTGGGGGTGGGTGTGTGGTGGGGGCGCGGTGGCCGGGTTCCGGCCGGATCGGGGGCGCCCCGGGCGTGCCGGCCGGGGCGCCCCGGGGCCGTGGGCCCGGTTTCCGCCGCTGCGGCGGGCCGGTGCCGGCACCGGAAGTCGGCCCGGTCGACTTCCGGTGCCGCAAACCGGTCGGCGGACTATGGCGCGCCGGCGCTCACCCACACGGGTGGGCGCGGCCGTTCCCGCTCCCCGCTGGGCCGGTGGCCTGGCACGGTTGGTGCGCGGGCGACCGCCGCCCCGGGGGCGGGAGCTCGGTGCTCGCCCCCCTCTGGCCGGAGCGGGAAGTCGTCCCCGCCGACTTCCCGCTCCCCCCGGGGGCGCCTCCCGGGGATCCTGCGGGATCAGGCCTCGCCGTCGCGTGCCTACGCTGCCTGAGGGCCGCTCACGGCGCGGGGTCGGGCGCGGGGTCGGGTGCGGTGGGGGCCGGGGCGGGGCCGTCGGCGAGGGCGGCGGACAGGACGACGGGCAGTTCCTTGTCGCCCTGGCCGACGCACAGCCCCAGCCAGCGTTCGGCGCCGGGCAGTGGCCAGACGTGCAGGGTGACGGCCTGCTGGCAGAGCAGGCCGACCGGTTCGGCGGGCCGGTACCCGGCGTCCTGCGCGTCGAAGCTCGCGCGCAGGTAGGAGAACAGGTCGACCTCGTACGGGCGGCCCCAGCGGGCCGTGAACACCTCGGCCAGGGCCTCCAACGCGCCCTGGGCCAGGTCGTGTTCGCGGTCGCAGGCCATCGCGTCCGGGTCGTCCCAGAATTCGCGGCTGACGGACAGCTCCTCGACCCGGTAGCCGGGGCCGCAGTACCCGGTGGGGTGGTCGGTGTCCTCGGGCGGGTGGGGCCGGGGGTCGGCGAGGAGGGCGTCGACCCGGTCGAGGTGCGCGGGGGTGGCCACGGCCGCAAGGCTAGGGGGCGGCACCGACAGCGGCGGGGCCGCCCCGACGGAGGCGGGCGGGGGGACATCCTCGGGGGCGGGCACATCCCTCGCCGGCGTTGAACGGCGTCGTGGGCCCGGGCCGTTGAGTCGGTGGGGGATCCGTACGGCACCGGCATGGGGGCCGGCCAGCGACAGGAGGCGGAACGTGGCGGCGGACCACATGGTCATCGAGCAGGTACGGCGGCTGGGGCGGGGCCCGGAGCGGGAGCTCTCCCCCGACTACGGGCTGCTCCCCCCGGCCCCGAGGTCCGAGCCCGACTGGCGTCGGCCGCTGGACACCCTGGGGACGGTGCTCATCCCCCCGGAGGCCCGCCCCGGCTCGGTCTCCCCTGCCCCGGTCTCCCCCGGCCCGGTCTCCCCCGGCCCCGCTCCGGTCACCGCCCCCGCCGTCCTCCTCGCCCCGCCCCCGATGCCCCCCGCGCCGCCCGCCGTCGCGCCCGCGCCGCCCGTCCCGTCCACCGCGCCGCAGCCGCAGCCGCAAGCGCAGCCGGACCCGGCGCCCGCGCCCGCGCCCGCGCGGCGGTCCCGGCTCCTCGGGGCCGGCCTGGGCGGCGGCCTGGGCCTGGGCCGGGGCGAGCAGCGCGAGCAGGAGCGGCTGCGGGCCGTCATCCGCACGCCGCTGCACCGCTCCTTCCGGATCGCGGTCATCGGCCTCAAGGGCGGGGTCGGCAAGACCTCCGCGACCCTGGGGCTGGGGTCCGTCCTCGCCGAGACCCGGGCCGACAAGGTCGTCGCCGTCGACGCCAACCCGGACACCGGCACGCTGAGCCGGCGCATCCGCCGGGAGACGCCGGCCACCGTCCAGGACCTGCTCGCGGCCGCGCCCTCGATCGCCGGCTACATGGACATCCGCCGCTTCACCTCGCTGACCCCCAGCGGGCTGGAGGTGCTGGCCAACGACGCCGACCCGACCGTCGCCAACGCCTTCGGTGGCGGGGACTACCGGCGGCTGGTCGACCTGCTCAGCCGCCAGTACCCGATCGTCCTGGCCGACTGCGGCACGGGCCTGCTGCACGGCTCCATGCACGCCGTGCTCGACCTCGCCGACCAGCTCGTCGTCACCGCCACCACCAGCGTGGACGGCGCCAGCGGCGCGGACACCACCCTGGACTGGCTGTGCGCCAACGGGTACGAGGAGCTGGCCCGGCGCAGCGTGACCCTGATCTCCGGGGTGCGGGCCAAGGGCCGGACGATCAAGGCGGACGACCTGGTGGCCCACTTCGGACAGCGCTGCCGGGCCGCCGTCGTGCTGCCCTTCGACGAGCACCTCGCCCTGGGCGGCATGTTCGAGCCCGCCCGGCTGCACCAGCGCACTCGCCGCGCCTACCTGGACCTCGCCGCGCTGGTCGCCGAGGGCATCCGCCCGGCGGGGGCCTGAGGTCCTGTCCGGCCGACCTTGGCGGATCAGCGCGCGTCGTGCGCCCGGCAGGATCGGCCGGACAGGGCCTGAGGGCCGGTCAGGCCTTCCAGCGGCCCGGGCGCCAGGCGCGGCGGCGGGCGGTGGTGCACACGACGGCCAGGCCCAGGGTGAGGGTGACGGTGGTCAGGACGGCGGCGGCCACCGTCGCGGCCTGGCGGGGGGCGGGGTCCGGGGGCGGGGGCCCCAGGGCGGTGGCCCGCGCCGGCGGGAGGGCGGCGGCGGTGGCGGGCGGGGTGGTGGTGAGGGCGGCGAGGGGGTCGACGGTGCCGTAGCCCAGACGGGGGTCGGGCAGGGTGGTGCCGGGGTGGTAGGCGGTGGCTTCGAGGCGCTCGCGCAGGTGGGCCGGGTCGAGGTCGGGGTGGTGGCCCAGGAGCAGGGCGGCGGTGCCGGCCACCACGGCGGCGGCGAAGCTGGGGCCGCTGCCGGTGAAGTAGCCCTTGCCGGCCGGTCCGGTGCTCATCATCGCCTCGCCCGGGGCGGTCAGGTCGACCCGGGGGCCGGTCCGCGCTCCCTGGCCGGTGCCGACTCCGGTGCCGACTCCGGTGCCCGTACCGCCACCGCCCGTACCGCCACCTCCCGCACCGGTGCCCGTACCGCCGCCACCCGCACCAACGCCCCCCGTACCGCCGCCGCCCGTGCCCGCCGGGTCCGGCGCGGTGCCGTCCGGGGCCAGCGCGGCGACGGTGAGGACCTGCGGCGGGGCGGAGGGCAGCGAGCCGCCGCCCTGGTCGGGGGTGGCCGGGGCGACCACCAGGGCGCCCCGCTCCTCGGCGTGGCGCAGCGCGTCCTCCAGGCCGGGGTCGCCGGCGGGCAGGGGCAGGGCCGAGGCGATGATCCGGGCGCCGGCGTCGGCCGCGTCCCGGATGCCCTTGGCGAGCAGGGCCGGGGTGGTGGCGCCGGTGTCGTCGGTGACGGCGACGGCCAGGATCCGCGCCTGGGGGGCGATGCCGGCGAAGCCGGTGCCGTCCTGGTGGCGGGCGGCGATCAGCCCGGCGAGGAAGGTGCCGTGGCCGACGCAGTCGCGGGTGGAGTCGCCGGTGCCGTACTCGCGCGGGCCCGGGACCAGGCGTTCGCCCAGGACGCCGGAGGCGCCGTCGACGCCGGAGCCGACGACGGCGACCGTCACCCCGGCGCCCCGGCCCAGTGCCCAGGCGGCCTCGGGGCGCAGGAAGGTCTGGGCCCAGGGAGTGCGGTCGGTGCCCTTGTCGGAGGGTTTGAGGCACTCGCCCGCGCGGGCGCCCTGGCGGCTCTGGCCGATCACGGGCAGGGCCGCGGGGTCGCCGGAGGCCGCCGCGGCCGGGGCGCTCCCGGTACCCAGGGCGCACAGGGCGGCGGCGAGGGCGGCGGCGGCCGCGGCGCTGCGGCGGGTGGTCACACCGTGCTCCCCTGGAGCAGCGCGGGGACGTCCTGGGGCAGCAGCAGGCTCAGTTCGGACACGTCGCCGACCTCCAGGCGGGCCAGCCGCCCGGCCTGACGGGTCACCATGGCCTCCAGGGTCTGGCGGGCGAAGCGGCCGTTGCCGAAGTTGCGGTCCCTGGGGACGGCCGCGCACAGCGTCGCCAGGGTGGTGAGGGTCTCGGGGGCGCAGAGGTAGCCGGCCTCCTCGGCCTGGCGGGCGACGATGGTGACGAGTTCGTCGGCGCTGTAGTGGTCGAAGGCGATCTGCTGGGGGAAGCGGGAGGCCAGGCCGGGGTTGGAGGCGAGGAAGCCCTGCATCTCCTCGTGGTAGCCGGCCACGATCACCACGACCTCGTCGCGGTGGTCCTCCATCAGCTTCATCAGGGTGTCCACCGCCTCCTGGCCGAAGTCGCCGGAGGCGGCGCCGCCGCGCGGGGTGAGGGTGTAGGCCTCGTCGATGAACAGCACGCCGCCGCGGGCGCGTTCGAAGGCCTCCTTGGTGAGCTGGGCGGTGTGGCCGATGTAGCGGCCGACCAGGTCGGCGCGGGCGGTCTCGACGAGCTGGCCGGTGGGCAGGACGCCGAGTTCGGCGAGCAGGGCGCCGTAGAGGCGGGCGACGGTGGTCTTGCCGGTGCCGGGCGGGCCGGCGAAGACCAGGTGGTGGCTGATCCTGGCGGCGGGCAGGCCGGCCTCCTCGCGCCGGCGGGCCTGGGTGATCAGGTTGACCAGGTTCTCCACCTGTTCCTTGGCGGCGCTCAGGCCCACCATCTGGCGCAGCCGGGCCAGGAGTTCGCTGCGGCCGTCCGCGCCGGGGCCGGGGCCGGCGGCGCGCGCGGCCTCGGCGCCGAGGTCCTCGGGCAGCAGCAGCGGCAGGTCCGCGTCGGTGACCTCGGCGAGGGCGGCCAGCCGGGAGGCCTGGCGGTCGACCATCTCCTCGAAGACCTTGCGGGCCGCGCGGCCGTTGCCGAAGTCCGCGCCCTTGGGCATGCGGGTGAAGTGGGTGCCGAGGGCCTCGACGGTGGCCTCGGCGAGGTCGAAGCCGTGGGCGGCGGCGGCCCGTTCGACGATGGTGACCAGTTCCTGGGCGGAGTAGTTGCGGAACTCGACGGTGCGGCTGAAGCGGGAGGCCAGGCCGGGGTTGGAGGAGAGGAACTCGCGCATCTCCTCCGAGTAGCCGGCCACGATCACCACGACGTCGTCGCGGTGGTCCTCCATCAGTTTGACCAGGGTGTCGATGGCCTCGCGGCCGAAGTCGGGCCCGGTGCCGCCGCCCCCGGCGGACAGGGTGTAGGCCTCGTCGATGAACAGCACGCCGCCGAGCGCCTCGGTGAACACCTCGGTGGTCTTGATGGCGGTGCCGCCGACGATGGAGGCGACCAGGTCGGCGCGGGCGACCTCGGTGAGGTGGCCGCTGCGCAGCACGCCGAGTTCGGCCAGGATGGCGCCGTAGAGGCGGGCGACGGTGGTCTTTCCGGTGCCGGGCGGCCCGGCGAAGATCAGGTGCCGGCCCATCGGGAGGGCGGGCATCCCGGCCTGTTCGCGGCGCCGGGCCAGCTTGTTGAGGTTGACCAGGGTGGCGACCTGTTCCTTGACGCCCTCCAGGCCGACGAGCGCCTGGAGGGCGGCCTGCGGGCCCTCCGGGTCCGGTGGCGGCGGCTCGGTGGCGGCGCCGTCGGGGCCGGGCGGGGTCTCGTATCCGTCCCCGTACCCGTCTCCGTACCCGCCGCCGTCCCCGGGTGCGGGGTCGGCGGGGCGGGTGCCGGGGGCGGCGACGGGCCGGGCCTCGGCGCTGCCGTGGCTGTCGGCGTGGGCGTTGTCGCGGCTGGTCAGCTCGGTGACCGCGAGGCGGGTGCCGGGCCTGGTCTGGCGCAGTCCGGAGCCGCGGTTGCCGGTGACGGTGCAGCCGGTGACGCGGACCGGTTCCTCGGAGTCCACCCGCAGTCCGTCGCGGGCGTTGTCGGTCAGTTCGCAGCCGTTCAGGGCGGCGCGGGCGCCGGCGGCGAGCAGGATGCCGTGGCGGCGGTTGTCGTGGACGCGGGTGCGGGCGGCGGTGAGTTCGCCGTCGTCCTCGACCAGCAGGCCGTCGCCGCTCCAGTCGGCGATGTCGCAGTCGCGCAGCGAGGCGACGCCGCCGGGGCCGATCTCGACGCCGTTGACCCCCGCGGTGGCGGTGGTGGTGCCGCGTGCGGTGGTGCCGCGTACGGTGGTGGCGCCGACCTGGGTGTTGCCGCCGTCGGCGACCCGCAGGGCGGCGCGCCCGCCCGCGCCGAGCAGGCAGGACTCCAGGCGGCCGCGGCCCTCGCGCAGCACTTCGACGCCGTGGCCGCCGACCTCGGCGACGTCCAGGCGGCGCAGCAGCGGGTTGGCGCCGTCGCGTACGACGACTCCGGCGCCGGCGGCGCCGCGCACCTCCAGGCGGTCGAACTCGGCGGCGCTCTCGCCGGTGAGGTCGACGGCGTCGCCGGCGCCGGCGGTGACGGTGGTGCGGGTCAGGACCGGGCTGGCGGACTCGTCGACCAGGACGCCGGTGCCCTGGGCGTCGCTGACCGCGCACTCCTCGAAGCGGCCCCGGGAGCGGCCGGTGACGTGGATGCCGTGGCCCTTGGTGCGGGTGGTGCGGCAGCGGCGCACCAGTGGGTCGGTGCCGCCGGCCAGGACCAGTCCGTGGCCGCGGGTGGCGTCGAACGCGCAGTCCTCCAGGAGGACTTGGGCGGCGGAGCTGACGTAGGCGCCGATCGCGACGTCGCGCACGGTGGTGCGCAGGACCCGGGTGGTGCTGTGTTCCTCCAGGGCGATGCCGGGTTTGTCGGTGGCGGAGATCTCGCAGTCCTCGATGGAGCCGCGGCCTTCGCCGTTGGCGCACACGCCGTTGCCCCGGGCGTCGCGCAGGACGCAGTTGCGCACGACGGGGTTGGCGCGTTCGCCGATCACCACGGCGGAGCTGCCGAGGTGTTCGATGACGGTGTCCTCGATGACGCTGGTGCCGGTGGAGGTCTCGACGATGCCGGCGCCGGCGGGGTTGACGATGCGGCAGCCGCGCATGGCCAGGGAGCCCTGCTGGCGGGTGAGGACGGCGGTCCAGGAGTTGCCCGCGACCTCGCAGTCCTCCAGGGCGGCCTGGCCGCGCGGGACGTCGATGGTGGGCAGTTCCTCGTCCTGGCCGTGCAGGACCAGGCCGGTGAGCTGGACGGCCTCGGCCACGACCTGGACGACGGCGCCGCGGCGCGGGGAGATGCGTACGCTGCCGCGGGCCTCCTCGGCGGTGATGGTCACCATCTTGGTGATCACCAGGTTCTCGTCGTAGCGGCCCGGGCGGACGCTGATCACCGCTCCGCTGCGGGCCGCCTCCAGGGCGGCGGCGATCGTGCGGTAGCCGCCCTCTTGCGGCTCCGCGCCGACCGTCAGCACATGGCGGGCCATGGGGCGCTCTCCTCCGTCGTTCGTGTCTGTGGTGCTTGCCGTGCTTGTGGTGCTCGGTGGTACGGGGGTGGGGCGGGTCAGCCGGTGCAGTCGGCCCGGACGGCGGAGGCGGCGTGGTGGGCGTAGGTCTTGACGCTGTCGCCGACCCAGTCCTGGCCGCGGCTGTGCATCACCACGGCGATCCGGCCGCCGCTGAGCGGGAAGGTGCCCGCCGAGACCCACTGGCCCCGGTAGGAGACCTGGTTCACGAGGAAGGACTGGTTCTGCACGGTGTAGTAGGTCGGGGCGCCGCCGACGGCCTTGATGTCGCCGTTGTTCGGGACGTAGACCGACAGGCGGCAGCTGCCGGTGGTGAGCGAGCCGGTGTTGAAGGTCCACACCACCGAGTTGCTGTTGTCGTCCTTGCCGGCGGCGCCGGACATCGGCATCGAGGCGAAGCCGCCGCCGCAGCCGTCGCCGGTGTAGCCGCCGGAGTTGTTGCGCCAGCCCTTCTGCCCGTCGTCGTACCAGCCGTTGCGCTGCATGGAGGTGGACCCGCCGCAGCCGGGGCCGGCGACGCCGCTGTAGGTGGGCGCGGGCGGCGGGGCGGGCTGGGCCGGCTTGGCCGGGGGCGGGGCCGGCTGCTGGGGGTTGGCGGGCTGCTGCGGCTGGGTCTGGGCCGCGCCGGAGCCCTGGCCGCTGCCCTGCCCGGCGCCCTGGCCGGTGTTCTGCCCGGTGTTCTGCCCGCCGCCCTGGCCGGTGTTCTGGCCGCCGCCCTGGGGTGCGGCGGCGGCGGTGTGGCCGGGGGCCGTGGCGCCCTGGCCGCCCTGGTCGGCGCCGATGCCGGGCGGGACCGCTGCGGCGGCCGCGGCGGCGCCCTCGCCGGGCTGCGGGCCGGCCGGCTGTCCGGGCTGGCCCGGCTCACCGGGCTGGCCGGGCTGCAGCGGCTGGTCGCCGGGCGGGTTCCCGGGCCCGTCGGCGCCGGGCACGTACCCGTTGCCGCCGCCGTCCGGCTGGGAGAACCCGGCGGGCGGCGGGCCGTCGGCACCGGGCGTGCCGGGGCCGTCCCCGCCGAAGCCGGAGATGCCCAGCGGCACCCCCACCAGCACCAGGCCGGCGATCACCGCCGCGGCCACCATCGGCTTGGGGATGCGCCGCCCGGCGCCCTCCCCCTCCGTGGCACCGGCCGGCGCGGGCACCGCGCTCACCCCGGGCCGGGCCTGCCCGGCCGACGCCTGCGCCGCGCCGCTCCCGGCGACCGGGGGCACCGCCCCGGCGGCGCCCACCGCCCCGGCGGCACCCACCGCCGCGGGCGCCTGCTCCTCGGTACGGGCCGCGCCCGCACCCGGCGCCCCGGCCTCGGCGGCCGGCTCGGGGACCTCCCAGGCCACGGCGGGCAGCTGGATGCCCCCGCCCGACGACCCGCTCCCCCGCGCACTCCGTTCCCTGCCCACCCGCGCTCCCTGGCCCTCGACGACGACGCTCGACGGGTCCGGCCCGCCCCGCCGCACCGGCCGCGCGACGGGAACCGCCCCTCCCCCACACGACGGGCGGCACACGCCGCAGGGTTCAGCTGGTTTCCAGGCGCCAGGCCGGCTCGGCGGGGCGCGGCGGGTGGAGGACGAAGTCGACCGCCCGCTGGAGGGTCTGCGGTGACGGCTGCGGGCACGGCCCGGTGCGCTCGCTCAAGTGGGCGAGCAGCCCGGGCTCGGGGGCGAGGTCGTACTCCTCCAGGTAGTAGGCGACGGTGTCGGTCCAGATCCACTCGCCGTCGGTGCGGTAGTTCATCGGGACGGCGCCCCGGCGGGAGGTGTCGAAGATGTCGTCCATCAGCATCGGCGTCACCAGCACCTCCGCCCCGGACCTCAGGTACCCGACCAGCGCGGCCCGTTGCGCCGCGTCCCGCACCAGCGCGTGGTCCGGCGAGAAGCCCGGCCCGGTCACCGGGTCGACCAGGTCGAACACCGCCGCCAGGCGGAAGTCCGGCGCCGCCTCCCGCCCTTGCTGCTGTTCCACGCGTCGTGCTCCCGGTCTCGTGGCCCCGCACCGGGGCGCCCTCACCCGGTCAACGGCTCCGGGCGCGGGCGGCGTTCACCCGGTGGTCGTTCCGGGGTCAGGCCGTGCCGGTGAGGTCGGGCCGCGGGTCCTTCTTGTACCAGCCCAGGAGGGCCGCATCGAGTTCTGGGGAGAAGGTCCACTTCAAGGGGCTGTTCTTCGTGCTGGCCTTCAGTTTCACGACGAAGTCCTCCCGGTCGCCCTTGTACTCGTCGGCGAACTTCATGACGGCCCTGGCCAGGACCGGCTTGAGCCGCCTGTTGGCCTCCTCCACTGCGCCGGCCTCTGCCCTCTGCGCCTGTTCCCGGGCCAATTCCCGCGCTACGGCCTTCCTCTCGGCTGCCTTGTCCGCGAGCCACTGGCGCTCCCAGGCCCCGTCACTGCTCTTCGCGGGGAAGTACTTGAAGACGACGTCCTTGTTCTTGGGCGTGTGCTTGCCGGGAGGCGTGAGCGTGGTCATCTCGTTCCAGCCGTAGTCGAGGACGTGCTGCACCTTGACACCGCCCTGCGTGACCGTCCGCTCCGCCACCGCAAGGGTCGGCTTGTTCCTGGGGTTCGCGTATCCCACATAGGCGCTGACCCCCGGGAACGCGTCCTGGAAGTCCTTGACCACGTACTTGCAGCTGTCGCACGTGCCTTGGGAGGAGAGCACGGCGATCACCCCCTCGGTCTGAGGGGGCAGCTGCGCACCGGGCTGGACGGCCGCCTTCTCCCGCGGCTTGCCGGGCGCGTTCCTCGGGTCGTAGGGAACCTGCTCGACACCCCATTCCGCCATCTTCTCGTAGACCGGCTGCAGCCCCTTCACCTCGGCGTCGAAGCGCTGCTTGTCCAGATTCTCGTAATCCGCCCATCGTTGGGCGGCCTGGAACGGCCGAGCCTGCCGGTCGACGCCGTTCTTGTCCCCGCTGACCTGGGCGTGGGGCATGTACCAGCTCTTGTCGCCCTTCAACTCCAGGCCCATCACGACGTGGGTGTCACCATCGGGAGTTCGGGCGAAGAGCGGTTCGAGGAGGGAGGCGTTCAGCACGAACCTCGCCGCCTGCACGGAGCCGGGTTCCGGTCCCACCACTGGGGGTTCCGGGTCGTTGACCCGCTCCTTGCCCTTGCCTTCCGTCCCCTCCGGCAGCTTCGTCCCGTCCTGCGCGTCGGCAGGTCGCGGTCCGCCCGACAGTACGTTCTCGACCCCCTCGGCAGAGTTGGTGTCGAGGGGCCTGACCTCGGGGTCGGGGGCCCTGACCACGGGGGGAGCGGGGTCGGTCTGCTTCTTGTTCTTCTTCCCGAAGGCCAGCGCGCCCTCCAGCTTGCGGTCGGGAGCGAGGGTGCCCGGCTCGGCGCTCTCGTAGCCCTCGGGGCGCTCCCGGTCCCGCTCCGGGTGGGCGGGGGCGGGCAGATGGGCCCCGCGGTCCACGACCGGGGGCGTCCGGCCGTCCGCCGTGGGCCGGGTGACCTCCCGGAAGTGCCCGCCGGCGACGATGGCCGGCACGCCGTCGGCCGTGTAGCCGACCTCGGAGGCGACCACCAGGTGGCCGGGGCCGTCCGTGCCGTCCACCCGCGGGGAGAAGTACACCGGGCCCGTCGCGACCAGCGCGCTGCTGCCCAGGTCGGCGAGGCCGAGCTGGCGCATCACCTCGGTGACGAAGTCGAGGCCGGGCGCCTTCCCGAGGTTGCAGGAGACGAACTGCAGCCGGTCGGTGCCGTTCCAGACATCGCCCGCGTGCAGCCCCGCCAGGATCCCGGCGACCCGGTCCTCGGTCAGTTCCTCGCCGTCCAGCACCGGCCTGCCGGTCTCGGGGTCGGTGTGCACCGGCAGCGTGAACACGCCCTCCTGCGCGGGGAAGCGCGCCAGGGCGTACCTCTCCGCCGGCGACGGATCGGGGTTCCCGAGCCACCAGCCGTGGCCGGGGCCGCCGAACGCGCTCAGGGGCGCGCCGACTTCACCCGCCGTCGGTACCGGGTCGGTCCAGTACCAGTCCGCCGGGAGGTTGATCGTGTCGAAGGGGGCGGTCTTCGCCAGCGTGCCCTCCTCCAGGTAGGCGCTCACCTCGTGGATGTTCTCGGCGGTGTACCGGAACACCGCCGGAGCGTCGCCCTCGGCGATGTCGACGCTGTTGTGCAGTTCGACCGTGAGCGCCCCGTCCTGCGCCAGCCTGAGGTGCACCGTCACGCTCTGGCCGGTCAGCTTCGGGTGGGACGGGGTGATCTCGATGGTCTTCTCCCGACCGTCCGCGGACTGCCGCTCGGTGATGCGGTGGTCGGCCCGCAGGTCGTCGGGGTAGGCGGCGCGCAGCGCGGCCTCGCCGTAGAACCCGGCGAACAGGTCGAACGCGTGCTCCATCGGGGTGTCGTTCGTCCAGCCCGCGATCGTCTCCGTGACGTCGTGGAGCGTCATGGGCGCGGCGTCCACCCGGATGACGTGGAAGGGGCCGTCCTCCTCCCGTCCGGTCACCGTCAGCCTGGTCGGGCCGAGGGTCACCTCGTACTGTCCCGGGTTGACCTCCGCCGGGCCGCCCGGGAGCATGCGCTCCCGCGGGTAGGACAGTGCCAGCATGGGGTGGGACAGCGGCACCCGGATCTCGAACAGCGCGTAGCCGTCGGGCTTCGACATCCACTCCTGGACGAACTGCCGGTCGTAGGAGGTGGAGGAGGGCACGATCTCGGTGAAGCTCTGCTGCTCCCGCGTCTGCTCCGACATCCGCACCGCGCGGTACAGCAGCAGGGTTGCCTCGGCGTGCGGCTGCCCCGCCGGGGGCAGGAGGTCCTGCGCGTGGGCGAAGAACCTCTCCAGGTTGCCCATCATCGTGGTGTAGGTGGCCGTGCCCTCCCGGTGGATCAGCCGGCCCGCCGGGTTGCGCAGGTTGGTGAAGGCTCCGGCGCGGATCCGTCCCATGAACGTGCGCAGGTCACTGCCGGGCGCGGCGGTGGTCAGGTGCCGTAGTGACATCTGCGTCCCGGCGGCGGTCTGTTCCTCGGTCGGCTGGGCGAAGCGCACCGCTTGGTCGTTGTGGCGGGCCGGGTCCACCGAGTCGACCAGTCCGTAGCCCTCGGGGTGGTCGTGGAAGGAGCCGTCCGGCGCCCGGTGGGCCCGGCGGTCCTCGACCTGGACCTGGACGGCACCGGAGTCGTCCCGGACCGCCCGGAACTCCCGCCAGTGGTCGCCGCCGACCATGACCGGGTGGCCGTCCTCGGTGAACCCGAGGGCGGAGGCGACCACCAGGTGCCCGGGGCCGCCCTCGCGCGGGGCGAAGTACACCGGCCCGGTCCCGGCCAGCGCATTGGTCCCCAGGCCCAACTCCTCGAGCTGGCGCATCACTTCGACGAGGAAGTCGTGGCCCGGGCCGCTCCCCAGGTTGCACGCCACGAACTGCAGCGTGTCGGTGCCGTTCCAGACTCCGGAGCGGCGCAGGTCGGCCAGGACGCCCGCCGTCTGGTAGGCCGACAGCGTGCCTTCGGGTCCGACCGGCAGGCCGGTGGCCTCGTCGGTGTGCACGGGCACGACGAACACCCCGGGCTGTTCGGGGAACTGCCGCAGGGCGTCGCGTTCCGCCGGCGGCACGTCGCCCGGGCCGATCCGCCAGCCCGCGGCGGTGGCGCCGAAGGCCGACAGCGGCTGGCCGACGTCCTCCGCCCGGGGCGCGGGATCGTGGGCGTACCAGTCGGCGGGCAGGTCCAGGATCTCGAAGCTGGGGTGCTCGGCCAGCGTCTGCCCGCGCAGGCTTCCGCTCACGCCGCCGATGTTCGCGGCGTCGTAGACCATCGGCTCCCGCTCGTACGGCTCGCCTCCGTCGACCGGCGCATCGTCGCTGGAGTGCCAGCGGATCGAGACGGAATCGCCGTCGTGACTTATCGTCACTTCGGTGAACTGTCCCCTCAGTTCCTCCTTGCGGTGCTCGATCCGGACGGTCTTCCGGAGGCCGTCCGATGACCACGACTCCGTGATGCGGTGGTCCGGCCCGAGGCTGTAGGGGTAGGCGGCCCGCATCGAGTCGTCGCTGAAGAACCGGGCGAACTGCCGGAAGGCGACCGGCATCGACGTGCCGCTGGTCCAGTTGTCGACCTCGGCGTGGATGTCGGCCACCGTCATGGGCTCGGCGTCCACCCGGATGACGTGGAAACCCCCGTCCTCCTCCCGCCCGGTCACCGTCAGACGGCTGGGGCCCAGCGTCACCTCGGACTGGCTCTCGTTCACCGGCGCCGGATCGCCCTGCGCCCTGGCATGGCCCGGCGGGAACGACAGCGCCAGCATCGGATGGGACAACGGCACCCGGATCTCGAACAACGCGTAGTTGTCGGCCCCGCCCCCGTTCGACATCCAGTCCTGGACGAACTCCCGACTGAAGGAGGTGGAGGCGGGCAGCAGCTCGGTGAACCCCTCCCGGCCCCGGGCCTCGGAATCCATCCGCACCGCCCGGTACAGCCGCAGGGACTCCCCCGCCGGCTGCGCCCCGGCCGACTGCAACGCCTGCGCGTGGTCGAGGAACCTCTGTACCTGGCCGAGCAGGGAGTCGTAGCGCTCCCCCTCCCGGACCTTGAGCATGCCCTCGTCGTCGCGCTTGCTCGTGAACCCGCCGCCCTTGATCCACCCCATGAAATGGTGCAGCTCCGGATCCTCCGCCGCGGCGTCCAGATGACGCCGGGCCAGGTCCACCGCGACCGGGTCAGCGGGGGGCGGCGGCGAGGCGGCGGAGTCCGGGAGCGGCGGCGAGGCGGCCGGCTGCCGCAGGTCGTCGGCGTTCGATTCCGCCAGGGGCTGACCCGCCGCCTCCTCCGCTTGCGCCTGGTCGAGGTCGTACCAGTCGTAGGGGAGGTCGATCGACTCGAAGCTGGTGTTCTCGTTCAGCTTCTGCGAGCGCAGACTCACACTCACGGTGCCGATGTTCTGGGCACCGTAGACCAGCGGATCCCCTTCGTGCGTTCCCTCCTCGTAGACCGTTTCGTCGCGGAAGCGCCAGCGGAGCGAGACAGAATCGCCTTCTTGACGGACCGTCACCTCGGTGAACTGGTCACGCGGATCGCGGGGGTGCTCGATCCGGACGGTCTTCTGGAGTCCGTCCGATGACCACGTCTCCGTGATGCGGTGGTGGGGCTCCAGAACGCCGGAGTAGGCGGCCCGCAGCGAGCCCTCACTGTAGAACCGGGTGAACTTCTCGAACGCGACCGGCATCGACATGGGACTGGTCCAGTTGTCGACCTCGGTGCGGATGTCGGCCACCGTCATGGGCTCGGCATCCACCCGGATGACGTGGAAACCCCCGTCCTCCTCCCGCCCGGTCACCGTCAGACGGCTGGGGCCCAGCGTCACCTCGGACTGCTTCTCGTTCACCGGCGCCGGATCGCCCTGCGCCCTGGTATGGCCCGGCGGGAACGACAGCGCCAGCATCGGATGGGACAACGGCACCCGGATCTCGAACAACGCGTAGTTGTCGGCCCCGCCCCCGTTCGACATCCAGTCCTGGACGAACTCCCGACTGAAGGAAGTAGAGGCGGGCAGCAGCTCGGTGAACCCCTCCCGGCCCCGGGCCTCGGAATCCATCCGCACCGCCCGGTACAGCCGCAGGAACTCCCCCACCGGCTGCACCCCGGCCGACTGCAACGCCTGCGCGTGGTCGAGGAACCTCTGCACGTCGCCGAGCAGGGACTCGTACCGGTCCCCGTCCCTGATCGCGAGCATGCCCTCTTCGTCCCGCTTGCTCGTATACCCGCCGCCCTTGATCCACCCCATGAAATGGTGCAGCTCCGGATCCTCCGCCGCGGCGTCCAGATGACGCCGGGCCAGGTCCACCGCGGTCTCGTCGGTACCGAAGGTGAACGCGCCCTCGATCGGGGTCAGGTCCGGGTGCTTGCGCGCGTCGATCTGCGCCCTGGTCGCGTCGTCGATCAGGACGGCAGAATCGCCGGCCAGACGGCCGTTCCGGTCCGGGCCGCCGAAGAACTCCCACGGCGCCGTGTGCGTCAGCGGCGTCCCCTGTCCGGGCGCGGCGAGCATGTCACGCCACTCCTGCACGGTGGCTTCCCGGTCGGGGAAGAGCAGCGGGTCGATCACCCGTTCCCCGGCCGCCGTCTCGACCAGCACCGCGACGTGGTGATTCCACTTGTGTCGCTGGTGGAGGTACCCGTTGCCCTCGGGATGGGCCCAGATCTTGGCGAGGTGCTGCCGGCCGGTCGCCGGGGCCGCCAGGTTGATGAGCTCGGACAGCGCGTGGGCCCGGAATTCGCAGCCGTCGACGCGGTCCGGGTCGTCGGGTCGGTAGCGGCTCATCACCGTGGCGTGGAGCTGCCGGAACTGCTCGGCGGAGGGCTGCCCGGTGGGCTGCTGTCGCAATTCGGCCTGCCGGACGCGCAGTTCCAGGGGCCGTGCGAGCGATGCGCTCTGCAGCAGCCCCAGCAGTGCGTCGGCCGCCCGCACCGAGCGGACCACTCCGACGTTCTGGATGGCCGTCAGCACCTCCTGCTCGGCGTTGATCCGGGTGATCTCGTCCTCGTCGTCGTTCTCGTCGGCGCGCCGCCATTGCTCCCTGAGTTCGTCGGAACGGGTCCTCACCTTGCCCAGGTAGCCGCGGTAGTCCTCCGTCTCGGACTCGCTGCCGCTGTCACTGTCGCCGTCCGACTCGGAGTGCTCGCTGCCGGTGTCCTCGGCCGACGCCATCTCCTCGTCGGACGAAGCGGGGTCGTTCGGCCGGACGCGCTTCACCGAGCTCGGGCCCACGCCCGGATCCGGACTCGAACCCTCGTCGTCGGTCCCGTCGTTGCGCCTGCGGCGCCCGGAGAACGCCACCGCGTCGTCCTGCGGCGCCAGCTCCCGCTCGCGCGGAAGTGCCCCGCCCGGGGAAGCCCCGCCCGGGACGACGGTGTAGCCCTCGGGCGCCGGCGCCGAGCGCGGCGGCAGGCTCGCGTCCACCGGCAGGTGGGCGCCGAGGTCGCGGACCGTGATCGGGGCGTCGGGGGCCGCGTCCCGCCGGACCGTCAGGCTCGCCCAGTTGCCGCCGTCCACCAGGACGGGACGGCCGGAGCCGTCGAAGGCGAGCTGCTTGCCGACCACCAGCGCGCCGGCACCGTGCGGGTCGCTGCGGAACGGTCCCGCGACCGGGGGCGCGAACCAGGCCAGGCTCCTGGGGGCGTAGACCTCCAGGTCCCGGCCGGGCAGGCGCAGGCGCAGGTGCCGCAGCGTGCCCGCGGCGAACGACCGGGCGCCGTCGCGGGCCGCCGAACAGGCCACCAGCTGAACGGGCTTGACCCCGTCCCACACCTTTCGTTCGTACAGCGAGACGAGCAGGTCGGCGGCTTCGCTCTCGGTGAGGCGGCTGCCCTTCCAGAGCGGCACGCCGTCGGAGCCGGTGTGCATCGCCACGGTGAGGAAGCGCCCGTCGACCGGGAAGCGGTCCAGTGCCGCGGCCATCCGCTGCCGGACCCGCGGGTCGGCGCCCGGGTCGTCCAGCCGGTAGGCGCCGGAGGTCTCGTGGTGGACCAGTGCCGTGCGCAGGTCGCCGGTGCGGTCGACGGCCGGCGGGTCCGGGAGCGGCGTCGGCACCAGGGGCCCGGCTTCCGGTGCCTGCGTCTCGTGCTCCGGGAGCGGCGGCGAGGCGGCCGGCTGCCGCAGGTCGTCGGCGTTCGATTCCGCCAGGGGCTGACCCGCCGCCTCCTCCGCTTGCGCCTGGTCAAGGTCGTACCAGTTGAAGGGGAGGTCGATCGACTCGAAGCTGGTGTTCTCGTTCAGCTTCTGCGAGCGCAGACTCACACTCACGGTGCCGATGTTCTGGGCACCGTAGACCAGCGGATCCCCTTCGTGCGTTCCCTCCTCGTAGACCGTTTCGTCGCGGAAGCGCCAGCGGAGCGAGACGGAATCGCCTTCTTGACGGACCGTCACCTCGGTGAACTGGTCGCGCGGATCGCGGGGGTGCTCGATCCGGACGGTCTTCTGGAGTCCGTCGGGCGACCACGTCTCCGTGATGCGGTGGTGGGGCTCCAGAACGCCGGAGTAGGCGGCCCGCAGCGAGCCCTCACTGTAGAACCGGGTGAACTTCTCGAACGCGACCGGCATCGACATGGGACTGGTCCAGTTGTCGACCTCGGTGCGGATGTCGGCCACCGTCATGGGCTCGGCATCCACCCGGATGACGTGGAAACCCCCGTCCTCCTCCCGCCCGGTCACCGTCAGACGGCTGGGGCCCAGCGTCACCTCGGACTGCTTCTCGTTCACCGGCGCCGGATCGCCCTGCGCCCTGGCATGGCCCGGCGGGAACGACAGCGCCAGCATCGGATGGGACAACGGCACCCGGATCTCGAACAACGCGTAGTTGTCGGCCCCACCCCCGTTCGACATCCAGTCCTGGACGAACTCCCGACTGAAGGAAGTAGAGGCGGGCAGCAGCTCGGTGAACCCCTCCCGGCCCCGGGCCTCGGAATCCATCCGCACCGCCCGGTACAGCCGCAGGAACTCCCCCACCGGCTGCACCCCGGCCGACTGCAACGCCTGCGCGTGGTCGAGGAACCTCTGCACGTCGCCGAGCAGGGACTCGTACCGGTCCCCGTCCCTGATCGCGAGCATGCCCTCTTCGTCCCGCTTGCTCGTATACCCGCCGCCCTTGATCCACCCCATGAAATTGCGCAGCTCCGGATACTTCGCCGCGGCGTCCAGATGACGCCGGGCCAGGTCCACCGCGACCGGGTCAGCGGGCAGCGGCGGCGAGGCGGCGGAGTCCCGCAGGCCGCTGCCGCCGTCGGTGTCGTGCTCGCCCTGGTGGTCCTGGTGGTCCTGGTCCTCGGGGGTGAGGCCGGTGACCTCCGGGTCGTCGGCGGACCATTCGCCCACCAGGTGCTCGTCCGGGAAGAGCCCGTCCGGCGCGACCTCGCTGCGCAACTGCTCCTCGGTCAGCGGGGAGAGGAAGCGGTAGCGGGAGTAGGTGTCGCGGTAGGTGAGGTCCGTGTGGGCGAGGTCGGGGTCCGCGCGCTCCTCGGGGGTGAGGCTCTCGGAGAACATCCGGGAGCCGGACAGGATCTCGTGGAAGGTGTGGTCGCCCGCCTCCAACATCCAGCCGAGCAGCCCCAGCCTCAGCAGCTCGAAGTCGACCGGGCCGCCGCCGATCTCGTTGAGCGTCTGCTTCCCCTGCTCCGTCCTGGCGAGCTCCTTGACGGCCTGGAGCATCCCGAAGGCCGTGCCGGAGGTGCCGCTGACGACCAGCCCGCCGCTGTCGTGGGCGTCCTGGTGGAGCTTGGAGTCGAGCTTGTAGTAGAAGGACTTGGCGCCGGGCTGCCAGCCCAGCCGGCCGTCCTTCTCCACGGCGCTGTACCACTCGCCGCGGCCAAGCGGCGGGTTCACCTCGAAGGGGTGGCGGTCGGTTTCGAGGATGCTCTTGGCCTGGCGCTCCGCGGCCTTCTGCGCGGCCTCGACCACCCGCTTTCGGTCCCAGTCCGGGATGTGTCCGCCCTGGAGCTCGACGTAGTCGCCCCGGATCCGCTCGATGACGGGCCCGTACGGCTCGTCGGTGCGGAACGATTCGAAGGGCTCCGTTCGTCCGTGCTCGGCGGGCGGGTTCAGCAGTTCCCCGTAGACCTTCTTGATCTCCGCGGTCAGCGGGTTGACGACCTCCTTGCCGATGTCGTGGCGGTCCGCCCGTTCCTGCTTCAGCTGCTCCGGGCGCGGCAGTTCCCGCTTCCGTACGAGCTTGGCGAAGTGGTTGGAGGTGTAGCCGTTGTAGAGCAGCGCCATGCGCTCGCGCAGGTTGCCGCCGTCGACGACCTCCTGCAGCATGTGCCGGTCGGTGCCGACCATGCCGGTGGTGCCCGTGCTCCTGGACCCGAACTTGGCCTTGTCCTTGTCCCCGGTGGTCATCCGCCAGGCCAGGTCCACGGCCTTCTTGACCTCGCGCTGGACGTCCTCGCGGCCGAGCAGGTGGGTGGCGAGCCGCCGCTCGAAGGCCTGGGCGTGTTCCAGGTACTGGATGTGCCGGAGGTCCTCGGGCGCGGCGTGCGGGGCGGCTTCCAGGGCCTCGCTCGTCGGGGCCGGGTCGGGCGTGTGCTCGGAGCCCGCGAGGTCCTGGCTGCGCGGGTGCTGCTGCGCCTTCTCCTTGTGCGCCTCGACCAGGTAGCCCTCGAACTCCGGGACGAAGTCCTCGGTCCGGTAGTGGTTCCAGACCGAGTCCCCCTCCTTCACCTTCAAGCCGGCGACCCGCAGGCCGCTGGGCTTGTCGGCCGACTGCGCTCCGTCCCGGATGAGGCCCTCGTAGAAGCCGGGGTGGAACTTGAACTGCGTCCCGTCGGTGAGGAAGTCGTACTTCTTCAGCGTCTCCGGGACCTCCTTGGCCGGCCAGTCCTCGGTGATGTTCTTCACCTTCAGCCCCGTGGCCTTGCGGCCGAGGACGAGTTCCATGACCACCGGCAGGCCGGAGAGGGAGTGGCTGTAGTTGGCCGCGTGGTCGAAGTCGTCGCCCGTGTAGAGCCCCGGCCCCAGCTGGGACCAGCCTTCCTTGTTCTTGACCGCGCCGATCTTGCCCTGGAGCAGGTACCCGCGCAGCGTCCAGGCGTCGGTCACCCGGAAGACCGGCTGCCCGGGCTCCAGGGTGACCACGACCATGTCCGGCTGGACGCGCCCTTCCAGCTCCTTCGCCACCTTCGGGTCGACGGTGGCGCCGGTCTCCACCGCCACCGGCCTCCGCTCGTCGGGGCGCAGCTCCGAGTAGTGCGCCACCTGGCCCTCGCCGGGCCGGGGGTCGCGGTAGACGTGCACCTTGCGGCCGTTGACGCCGGAGTTGAACTCGGTAGGGATGTTTCCCTCGTGGACCACGAGGTGGATGCCGAGGCCCTCGGCGAGGACGCGCGGCGCGTCCTGGTAGGACGCGGTGTCCCACTCCGGCGCCAGCTCCCGCAGCTTCTCGACGGTGAGTTCGCCGTGCTCCCAGGTCGCCAGCCGGCGGGCGCCGGCGAGGACGGCGGGCAGCAGGCGGTCACCGTCGCCCGGCACCTCGACGACGTGGTGCAGTCGGCTGTCGAACAGGACGTTCACGCGCGACTCGTGCACCGGGGGCGGCGCGCTCGGCGGCGTGTTGCGGGGGTTCTCGGCGGTGTGGGTCGCGCCGTTCGGCGGGAGCAGCGGGCCGGGGCCCTCGCTCTCGACCACGCTCTCGCTCTGGCGGTGCTGGTCCGTCAGCGGGGCGTCGGCCGTCGTCTCCTGGTGGGAGCGGTACTGGCCGTGGGCCAGGTCGCGCAGGACCGGGCCCGAGTGCAGGACGTCCTGGATGCGCTGGAGGTGGCGGGACAGCACGGTGAAGTCGTCGCGGTGGGCCGAGGTGCCCATCACGCCGTTCTCGCCCGCCCAGAGGTCGCGGCGGCGCAGTGCGAAGGCGTCGCCCGGCTTCCTCGCCGGCTCGACGTACTCGTCCGGGAGGCCGAGGAAGTGCAGCGCCTCGTGCAGCAGCACGCCGGGCGGGCTCTGGTCGTACCAGTGGAGCTGGTCGCTGCGCCCGTTGCCGGGCAGGACGGTGATGCTCTGGTGGGCGTCGGCGGCGTCCTGGACGCTCTCGACCCGCAGGTGGACCTGGTCGCCGCCGGGCAGGCGGAAGCGCTCGTTGAAGCGGTCGGAGACCACCGCCCGGGTCCGGTCGAGCATGCGGGCGGCGGCGTCGGCGGGCAGCGGGCGGCCGTCCGGCCCCTGGAGGTGCAGGTTCAGGGTGAACTCGGTGACCCAGTGGCCTGGTTGGGCCTCAAAGCGCCGTACGTCGTAGCTGATTTTGGTGTCGGCGCCGTGCAGGCCGCCGAGGCTGCGCTGGCGTTTCTCGTACTGCTCGCGCACCCCGGGGCCGGCGATGTCGCCCCGGCCGCCCTGGCCGCGCACCCGGGGGTCGAAGCGCACGGTGTCCATCCGGGCGGGCGGTGCGAGGGTGCGGATGTCGGCCCAGGCGGAGGCGGGCAGCAGCGGACGCGGGTCGGCGGGCGGTACGGCTGCGGGCGGTACGGCGGGGGGCGTCTGGGCGGCGGTGTCCGGCACGGTGTCCGGGACCGGGCCGGTGGTGCGGGTGAGCGGGCCCGACGGGGTGTCGGGGGTGGGGGCCGGCTTCTCCTCGGGCTCGGGTGTGGGCTCGGGTGTGGGCTCGGGCTCGGCTTCGGGCTGCTCGTCGGTGGGGCGGCGGCCGAAGACGTTCTCGTTGGCCGCCTCGTGGCCGCGCCAGCGTTCGCCGTCCAGGTCCTTGGGCGCCCAGTGCTCCCGGTAGGCGTCGAAGAAGTCGCCGCCGTACTCGGTCTTCAGCTTGCGGGCCTCCGCCTCCGGCACCTCGCGGCCCTCGGCGAGGCGGTCGTAGCCGGCGGCGGCGTGCTCGCGGGCGGGCAGCACGTCGCGTTCGAAGGCCACGTGCTCTTCCAGGCCCGTGGTCAGCCGGTCGCGCTTGCGCCGCCAGATCTCCAACTGCTCGGTCAGGCCGGTGCGGTGGTCGGCGTCCGGGTCGCGCAGCAGGGAGCGGAAGGTCTCCTCGAAGGTGGCGCGGATCCGCTCGGTGTAGCCCTCGCGCACCCGCCGGGCGGCGGCGGTGGGCGGCGTTTCGGAGTGGTCGGTGCGGCTGCCGCGCACCGGTCCCAGGGCCATCTCGACGGAGACGGCCGAGGTGCTCGCGTTCTCGGGGGCGTCCGGGCCGCCCAGGTCGTGCGGGACCTCGGCGCGGGCGGTGTCCTCGGCGACGCGCAGCGCCTCCTCACGGGCGCCGTGCAGGGCCAGCAGGCGGTTGACCCCGGCCGGGGAGGTGAGCCGGTCCAGCTCCTCCTTGAGCCGGGCGGGGTCGCGGTCGGCGGCGGTGTGCTCGGCGACCAGGCGGTCGGTGCGGCGGGCGAGGTCGGCGCGGGCGGCGGCGACCGCGCGCGGGGACGGGCCGTCGGCCAGGCCGAGTTCGCGCAGCGCCTCGTCGCCGAACTGGTCGGCGGCGGTGTCCTTCCAGGCCGCGGCCGCGTCGTCCACGGCGGCGACGGAGCGCTTGCGTACGGCCTCGCGGACGGCCTGGACGGCGAAGTCGTGGGCCAGTTCCAGCTGGTGGCCGTCCAGCGCCTCCTGGAAGTCCGTCTCCAGCCGTTCCCGGCCCAGGCGCGTCGGGTCGACGGGGACGAGCTCCTCGCCGTCCTCGCCGCTCTCCTCGTCCTTCCTGCCGTGCCCGTCCTGTCCGTCCTTCTCCTCGAACAGCCGGACGGAGTCGTCGTCGCCGTACAGGTCCTCGATCCGCTCCCGCAGGGCCTCGGCGGCCAGGTCGCGGTCCTCCGCTGACGGGCGGACGTCCTGCGGCACGCCGGCCGCCTCCAGCAGCGCGCGGTCCTTTTCGGAGAACTTCTGCGCCGACCACTGGGCGTAGGCGTCGTCCACCACCTGGTCGACCCGCCCGAGCGCCTCGGCACGCGCCTGGCGCAGGTCCAGGTCCCCGGCGGCCTCGCGCAGGCGGCGCTCCAGCGCCCGGGCGGCCATGGCGTTGCGCTCGGGGGTGAAGTCGGTACGGGCGGTGAACAGTTGGGCGACGTCCTGTTCGGCGTCGGCCCGGAAGCGCTCGGTGGCCTCCCGGCGGATCTCCCTCTTGGTGTGGTCACCGGCGTGCTCGGGCCCGAGGCCGCGGTCGGCCAGCAGCCGGTCGAAGCGGGTCATGGCGAAGGTGAGCGCGAGCTCGCGGCCGCCGGCCAGTTCCAGGCGGTCCGCGGCGGAGTCGAGGATCTCCTCCCGCTCGTGCGGGCGCGCCTCGATGTCCTCGCGCATGGACTCCGCGGCCCGGTGCCACACCGGCGTGTCCGGTGTCACGAGGGGGCGCAGCTCCCGGGGCAGGCGGTCGACGCCCTGCGTGAGGCGGTCCTCGACGGCGCGTCGGGTCGCCTCCCGTTCCTCGGCCTCGGCGAGCCGGGTGTCGTGGTCCTCGGCGAGGGAGCGCTGCCGGTCCTGCCAGGCCGCGTGCCGCTCGTCGGCGGCGGGCGCCTCGATGTGCTCGGGCGACTCGACGCGGTGGTAGGGGCGGCCGGAGGCGGTGGTGGAGTGGATCGGGGCCGTGTCGGGGGTGTGCCGGCCGCCGGGCACGTCCGGCTTCGGGTCACGCGGCGGGGTGGCGGGCGGCAGCGGGTTCTGCGGGTCGGGGCGGTTCGGGTCGGGGTTCTGCGGGTCCGGGCGGTTCGGGTCGGGGTTCTGCGGGTCCGGGCGGTTCGGGTCGGGGTTCTGCGGGTCGGGGCGGTTCGGGTCGGGGTTCTGCGGGTCCGGGCGGTTCGGGTCGGGGTTCTGCGGGTCCGGGCGGTTCGGGTCGGGGTGGGCCGGTGCGGTGCCGCCGTCGGAACTGGTGCGGACCGTCGGCTGCGTGGCGGCCTCGTTCCGGACGCCGTCGTTCGCGTGCGGCTGCGGCTGCGACGGCGACTTCGTGTGCCCGCCCGTGCCTCCCTCGGTCCCGGTCGAGGGCAGGTGCAGGGGCGGTTCGGAGCCTTCCTCGACGACGGTGGTGCGGTGCTCCGGACGCGGCCTGGGCTGCGGGGTCGGCTTCCCGGTGCCGCCCTGGCCGCCGGCGTCCGCGGAGGACGTCGCGGTGGCGCCGCGCTGCCCGCCCTTCGCCGGCTTCCCGTCGTCGTTCGCGTCCTTGGAACCGCTCGGGGCGTTGTCGCCGGGCCCGGTGCTCTCGGTCTTCCCCTTCGTCGGAGTCGCGGACGTCGACGTCTTGGGGGCGGCGGCCCCGCCCTCCTCGGACTGGGTCCTGACCTGACGGTAGGGGGCCTTCGGGTCCATTCCCCCGTCGACGGAGGAGTTGAAGCCGCTCTTGCCCTCGGGGCTGGCGAGGACGCCTTCGGGGGACAGCGTCTCCCCGAGGATCTCGCTGATGTGCCCGGGCCGGCGCACCGGGAACGGCACCGGGTGGCCGCCCATGGTGCTGATCACCGCGAGGAAGTTCAGCGGGTGGAAGGTGCTGTAGTACTCGCCGTTCTCCTCGATCCGGGAGCTGTCCAGGCTGCGGACGAAGTCCGCGTACCGGGCGGTCAGCGGCGAGGCGAGGCCCATGATCATGTGGTGCATCCCGGACATCATGAAGCCGCCGACGAAGCTCATCCCGTTGGCCTGCCACTCACCGTTGTAGATGGTGTTGTAGATGCCCTCGGTGAGGTACTGGTTGACGCCCGACTCCAACTGGCCGCCCAGCATCTGCCCGACGTGGAACCACTTGTTCATCGTGTTGATGCCGCCCGCGAGTTCGGGCATCTTGTCGACCAGCATCTTGAGTTCGGGGGTGAGCGCGACCAGCTTGCTGTCCTTCTTGGCGAGGTTCTCCAGGGCCTCGGTGAGTGCTTCCCGACTGGCCTGCTTGGCCACCGTCTTGAGCGAGTGCTCGGCGAACTGCCGGCCGATCTGCTCGCCCATCTCCCGGGCGAACTTCTCGCCGATCTCGGTGCCGAGCTCGGCCACGAAGAGGTCGCCGAGCTGGCGCACGAACTTCTCGCCCATCGCGGCGCCCGTGCGGCGTCCGCTCTTGAAGCCCTTGGCCAGGTAGCCGGCGTTGTCCTTCAGGAGCTTGGAGATGCCGCCGGCGAAGCGTTCGGCGGCCTCGTTGCCGAGCAGCCGGCCGACGTCCTGGCCGGCCTCCTTCTCCAGGCCCTTGAGGCCGCCGCCCGCGGCGCCCTTGCCGAGGTCCCCGAGCGCGCCCTTGGCGAGGTCGCCCGCGGCGCCCTTGGTGAGGTCCTTGAGCCCGCCCTTGACGAGGTCGCCCGCGGCGCCCTCCCCGATCTCCTTGCCCAGTCCCCCGGTCAGTCCCTTGATGACGTCGTCGAGCACGGTCTTCATGAACAGCTTGCTCAGCCCGGCGCCGAGCAGCTTGCCCAGGCCCTCGCCCAGGATGCTGAGCGGGCCGCCGATCGCGCCGCTGATCGCGCCGAAGATCGCGGCCTGCTTGGTGAGGTCGGTGTCCCACTCGTGGCGGTCGCCGCGGTTGAACTGGATGCCCTGGATGATCGCGTCCAGCAGCAGGCCGCCGATGATGCCGCCGAAGGTGTGCATCACGATCAACTGGACGAGTTTCTTCACCAGTTGGAGCAGGAACTGCCGGGTGAGGATCTTCTGCCACTCCAGCTCGATGAGGGAGGCGCCGCCGGTGAAGACCGACCAGGCGATGGCGATGGCGATCTCCAGGAGCAGCTGGACGAGCTGGCCGATGGCCATCCATTTGGTGTACTCGACGCTGAGGGCGACCTTGTTGGCCAGGTCGGCCAGCTGGGTGCAGAGGTCGTGGGTCTGGTCGAGGGGTCCGGGCTGGCTGTCCGTGCCGACGAACTTGCTCCACTCCTTGCGGAAGGCGTCGGCGGTCTTGCCCTCGATCCGCTGGTCGCAGTTCTTCACCGCGTCCTGGATGTAGCCGGCCAGCTTCGGCAGGTCGTCGGCCAGGGCGAGGTAGTCGTCCCGGACGTCGCGCAGCAGCCCCTCGTCGGACTCCGGCCAGGGCATGCCGCTGATGATGTGGAAGAACTGCGCCAGGCCCGGGGAGACGTGGATCGAGGAGTGGGACACGGCGCGGGGCCTCCGGGGACGGAGCTGACGGCAGGGAAGGGCTGGTGGTGCGACGGGGGGGCGGGCGGACCCGGGCGGGCGGGTGCTACGTCGCCAGGTCCACGCCGTGCTGGTCGGCGGCATGGAAGAGGGTGACCGTGTCCTGGCCGTGCTTGGCCATCGCGTCGATCTTGGCCTTGATGCTCGTCGTCAGCCCGTACAGGTCCTCGGCCGGCTTGTCGATCTTGTCGTGGTACTGCTTGCCGATGTCGTCGCCACCGCCGGCCTTGACGTTCTTGGTGTGGATGTCCTCCATCTCCTTGGAGATCTTCTCGACCAGGGCGGACACCTCCTCGAAGTTGCTGAACGCCTTCCTGGCGTCGGCGTCCAGGCGCAGCGTGTCACCCATTGAACTCCTCCTGCCTGACGGACTTGGCGGCCCGGCCGGCGCCGGGGCGCATCGCGGTGAGCGGGGCGAGCAGCGTCTCCAGGTCCAGGCCGACGCCGGACGCGAACGGGTCCTCGTCGCCGCGCTCGCCGGTGAAGTTCATCCGCAGGCTCTGGCCGACGCCCTCGAAGCCGCGCATCTCGGCGGTGATCCGCTCGCCCATCCGGGCCTTGGCCTCGTTGAGGACGTCCTTCAGCAGGGCGCTCAACTCGGCGGGGGCCATGGACTGGTAGGCGGTGGTGTGGAAGTTCAGCGCGAGCAGTTCGCCCTGCGGGCCGACCTTCGCGGTGACCATCCGGTCCTTGCTGGTGGCCTCGGCGGTCATCGCCTGCATCCTGCGGGTGGACTCGGCCAGTTTGGCCTGCTGGTCCGCCAAGTCGGCCAGGGCCTGGTTCAGTTGGTCCTCGAACGCGTACGACATGCCTCTCCTGTTCCGGTCTGCTTCCTTGCGTGGGATCAGCGGCCGATCACGCCGCTGACCGCGCCGGTGTCGGTGCCCCACACCTCTTCGTCCTCGGCCAGCCAGGTGGTGCGCTGGCGGGCCTTCTCGCCCTGGCCGCCGGCGCCCATACCGCCGCCCATCGGCGGCACCATCGGCATCCCGCCGCTGGTGGACACCGACTGGCCGCGCATGGCGGCCTGCTCCTCGGCGGCCATTGCGGCGGCCTTCTGGGCCGCGGCCTTCTCCGCGGCGGCGCTCTCGGCGGCGGCCGCGCCCGCCGCGGGGCCGGACTTCCCGCCGGGCCCCTGGGCGAAGTTGTCCTCGACGCGGGGGCCCAGGCCGGCGCCGGAGCCGAGGATACGGGGGCCGGAGGCGCCGCCGGAGCCGGTGTACGCCGCGGCTCCGCCGCCGGAGCCGAGGCCGCCGAAGAGCCCGGGCAGGGGGGTGAAGGAGCTGCCGGTGCCGGAGCCGGAGCCGAGGTCGACCGTCCAGGGCGTGGTGTCGCCGGAGGACCCGTGCGGGAAGCCGCCGAGTCCGCCGAGGCCCCCGGTGCCGCCGGTCCCCCCGCTGCCGCCGCTGCCCATCGAGTTCCAGGCGCTCTGCAGGTCGCGGGAGCGCTGGAGGTAGTCGGGGATCGGCTTGCCGTCGGCGCCCAGCAGGGTGCCGTCCTGGGCGATCGAGCCGCCCTTCTCCAGGACGTACGGGTTGCCGTTGGCGTCCAGCACGGGCTTGCCCGCGGCGTCGACCACCGTGCCGTCCTCGCGCACGGTCGAGCCCTTGGGCACCTTGGCGTTGGCGCCGTTGACGCCTCCGCCGGTGCCGGCCGGCACGTTCGCGCCCGGGGGGACGACGATCGGCTTGCCGTCCTTGCCGAGCACCTCCTTGCCGTTGGCGTCGTAGACCTTGCCGCCGTCGCCGATGTAGCCGCCGGGCGGCAGCAGGATCGGCTTGCCGTCCTTGCCGAGGAGGACCTTGCCGTCCTTGTCGCGGATCGGTGTGCCGGCGCCGCCGGTGCCCCCGCCGCCGATCCCGCCCCCGGTGCCGCCGGTGCCGCTGCCGCCGATGACCGGCGGCGGCGGGGGGCCGCCGAGGCCGAGGTTCTGGTGCTTGCCGCCGGCCCCGCCCCCGGCCCCGCCCCCGGCCCCGCCCCCGGCGCCGCCGTCCTGCGGGTTGGGCACGTCCTTGGGGTTCGGGACGTCCTTGGGGTTCGGGACGTCCTTGGGGTCCGGCGCATCCTTGGGCGGGAGCGTGAGGTTGACCGGCACCAGCCCGAAGTACAGCTTTCCGATCAGCGGCTGGTAGGAGGTCCCGAGGTCGGTCATCGTGGCGTTGCCGGGCACGTCGAGCATGGTGGACACCTTCTCCAGCCACCGGGCCTTGGCCCGGGCGTCGAGCGCGGTGTAGAAGGCGTCGGTGCGCGGGTCGCCGAGCTCGGTGGTGTAGCTCCAGCCGTCCTTGCTCCCGGTCCAGGTCGGCGGGCTCTTGGCCATGACCTCCGTCAGGACCTCCAGGATGCACTGGTACGGGAAGCCGACCGCGTACCAGTTCTTGCGCGCGGTGTGCAGCGCGTCGATGGTGACCCCGATCTGGTGGGCCGCCGTCTTCAGCATCGACGCGTAGTCCGTCGCGGTCAACTGGTTGTTCAGGTCGTCGAGTTCGTAGGCGAAGCGCTCCAGGAGCATCTTGAACTCGCCGGCCGCGTCGCCCTCCCAGCTGCTGTCCGGCGCATTGATCTTGGTGGCCCACTCATGGGCGTCCTTGCTCTGGGCGGCCAGCCACTTCTTGGTGTCGTCGATCGCGGTGGAGGCGGCCAGCAGGCTCTGCGGGTGGATGACGTCGTTGCCCTTGGTGCTGACGTTGTTCCCCGTCAGCGCGTCCGCGTCGGGCAGGATCGGCAGCAGGATGTCCTCGCCCTGCCAGTTGAACTTGGACAGCGGGCCGGTGGGGTCGTTGCCCCACTTCGAGTAGTCGATGTGGATCGAGATCAGGAAGTGGTGCGCGTCGTACCCGTTGATGAAGTTCATCACCCACCAGACGTCGGCCGGCTTCCCGTCGGCGCCCGTCTTCTGGTTGTTCGGGTTATCGCTCTTCTGGCTGTTGTCGAAGTACCCCGACTCGTTGGTGAGCTTCCCGGTCAGCCACGGGGCGGCCTTGGGGCCCGCGACGTCCGCCCGCTTGACGATGTCCACCGGCGTCTTCTTGGAGTTGAAGGCGGCGAGGATGTCCTCCCAGGGCATGGTCGCCTGGGAGGGGGGCTGGGTGGTCACGGGGTTCTCCAGTGGGGTCGGGGGTGCGGGGTTCGGCGGGCCGGCGGCGGGCGGGCGCTACGGACCGGCCCCGCCGCCGCCACCACCGCCGCCACCGCCACCGCCGCCACCGCCACCGCCGCCGCCGGCGCCGATGACGTCCTGGAGGATCTGCATCATCTGGGCGGCCGTCAGGGCGTCCTCGTGCGCCGCGTCCATCTGCTGCAGGAACGACCAGATGTCGTCCTGGGCCTTGGCCAGCTGCTGGTGGAACTTCGTGAAGTCCTGCAGCACGCTGCCGGCCAGGTTGGAGGCGAACAGGTCGTGCAGGTGGATCCCGCTCTCGAACTGCCCGGTCAGCAGCTCGGTGAAGAGGGCGTCCTTGCCGACCCCGCTCTTGCCCGCGAAGGCCATCATGGCCTTGAAACCGGGGTCGTTCTCCAGTCGGGTCAGGCAGGCCGCCAGGACCTTGTACGCGAAGTCCTTCAGGTCGTCGTGGTTGACGCTGAGAGTGGCGGGCACCGTGGACGGCGTGGTCATCAGCCGATGCCCGCCGCGCCGCCCGCGTCGGCGGCGCGGAGCAGGCCGTGCATCTCACGCAGGATGCCGGCGCCCTGGACGATGTCGGTGTTCATCTCCTTGTTCTGGGTGGTGAGGGTGGTCTGGAAGGTCTTGGCGGCGGTGGCGAGGTCGCCCTGGAGTTCGTTCTGGGCGGTCTGGACGGCCGTCTCGAAGTCGGTCATGGCGCTGTGCAGGGCCTGGCCGGCCTGTTCCAGGGCGTCGGCCGCCTCGTCGATGTTGGCGTGGTGGAGCTTGATGGTGCCCATCGGTGGTCCTCCTCGGTGGGGTGGTCCGGATGTCTACGGATGTCTACGGATGTCTACGGGGGTTCAGGGGTTGAGGGTGTAGCGGATGTCGTCGGAGATCCCGGAGCCCCCGCCCCACTGGCCGGTGAGGCCCAGGGCCTCCTCGTGGGCGCTGTTGATCTTGCGGTGGCCGGCACCGAACGCGCCGTGGAAGGTGTCGTAGGCCCCCTGGAGCTGCTGGTACCGGCCCAGCCAGTCGTTGATCTTCTGCTGGTACTGGGTGCTGCAGGCGGCGTGGAAGTACGTCTGGACCTCTTCGTTGACGTCGGTGACCTGTGTGGCGGCGCGCTTCATGATGCCGAGGTGGTGCTCCAGGCTGGCGAGGATGCGCTGGACGGAGGCGTCGTCCGTCTGCAGGCTGGGGGTGGTCATTCGGGGGCTCCTGTCCATCGGGCCCGGGGCGTTCGCCGCACCGGGTTCATTTCAGGTCAACGGTCCTGCGGGAAGTACGGGTTCAACCCGGGAAGTACGGGTTCAGCGCGGGCACGGCGGTCCCGGCGGCGTGCTGGCGGGGGTGGCGCCGGTGAGGGCGGCCGGGTCGAGGCTGGGGCCGGTGGGCAGCAGGGCCAGCAGCGCGGCGGGCACGCCCGCGGGGGCGACGGCGCCGTAGCCGAGCTGTTTGGCGACGGCGGGTGAGGCGAGCGGGTACTTCGCCCCGTTGTCGGTGACCAGGTAGAGGGTGGCGCCGGTGCCGGCGGTGGACAGGGCGCGCACCAGGGCGCCGCCGCCGGGGCGTACCGCGATGGTGTCGGCGGGGGTGCAGGCGGCCTCGATGCCGGGCTGGGCGGTGGGGGCGGGGCCCTGGACGGCGGTGTCGTCGACGAGGGCGAGGGTGGTGGTGGGCCCGGGGCTGCCGGGGCGCAGTTCGGCGCAGACGTCGCGGCCCTGGGAGGCGGTGAGGAGTTCGGGCACGGTGGTGGGCAGCGCGGTGGTGGCCGGGGCGGTGGCGGGGGGCGCGCTGTGGGCGGCGAGGTCGGCGGCGCCGATCGCGGCGGGGGTGGCGGCGGCGCCCTGGTAGGCGCTCTGCTGGGTTCGGGAGTCGGCCAGCAGCAGGTGCAGGGTCATCGGGTCGAGCGGGGTGAGTCCGGCGGGGGTGAGCAGGTAGGGGTCGCCGCCGGGGCCGGTGAAGAGCTGTCCGATGCGGGTGGGGCGGGTGGCGAGGTCGGGGCCGGGGGTGCCGCGCTGGTCGATGTCGGGGGCGGCGAGGTCGGGGCCGGCGGGCAGGGCGTCGAGGAAGGCCTGGGTGACGGGCCGGGCGGTGACGGCGGCCTGGCCGAGGGCCTGGCGGGCGCCGGTGCGGGTGTCCAGGCGCAGGCGGCGGCCGTGCCACAGGAGGTGTTCGGTGCCGTCGGGGGCGGCGACCAGGAGGGCCTGGTCGTCGGTGAGGGCGGTGCCGTGGGTGGTGGGGTCGATGGCGAGGGCGAGTCGGGGTTGGCGGGTGCCGGCGGGGCCGGGGGCGGTGGTGGCGCAGGCGAGCCAGGGGGCGGTGGCGAGGCGGTCGGCGTCGGGCAGGCCGTCGGGGGCGCCGAGGATGCCCAGGGGGGTGCCGCGGGGGGTGTCGGCCAGGGAACGGACGCTGACCTGGTCGACGGTGAGCTGGTCGCCGGCGAGCAGGCGGGCGGTGGTCTCGTTGAGCAGGGGGTGGAGGGCGCCGTCGAGGTAGAGGTAGCGGGCGCCGTTCTCCTTGACCAGGACGAGGGTGCCGGGTTTCTTCCAGCCGGTGGCGCCGCCGGGGACCACGACGCCGTAGACGGCGGCGATCAGGCAGGCGAGGGCGGCGATGACCAGGCCGGTGGCGATGCCGCGGGAGGTGCGCCCGGTGGGGGCGTCGGGGGCGTCGGGCTCGCCGCGGAGCATGCCGGTGGCGAGGCGGCCCATCACGAACAGGTGGGCCTGCACCTGGTCGCGCTTCGACTGCATGGTGGTGGTTCTCCTCGGTGGCGGGGCTCGGGGTGTGCGGCGGGTACCGGCGTGCGGCGGGTGGGGCGGGTGCGGGTCAGCCCGCGAGGGCGCGCAGCGCGTGGAGGGTGCCGGCCGCGGCGAGGGCGAGCGGCAGGACGCTGACGGCGGCGAGGGTGTGCAGCAGGTCGGCGGCGCGGCCCCAGTAGGGCAGCAGGCGGCGGCCGGGGACGGTCCAGGAGGCGGCGGCCAGCAGGGCGGCGGTGGAGAGCAGGGCGGCGAGCAGCCCGATGCGGGCGGCGGGGTCCAGGTCGAGGGCGAGGTGGGCGGTGAGCAGGGCGGGGCCCAGGGCGCCGGGGAGGAGGACGGCCAGGCGCTGGGGGGTGGAGCCGATGCCGCGGGCGTGCAGCAGGAGCAGCAGGGACAGGACGCAGGTCAGGGCGGTGGGGGCCCAGCCGTCCTGGGCGGTGAGGGTGGTCAGGCACAGGGCGAGGACGGGGGCGAGGGCGAGGTGGAAGGCCGTCAGGAAGCCGTCGGCGACGGTGCTGCGGGTGCGGACGGTGGTGGCGGGGACGGCTTCGATGCCTTCCTGGAGTTCCTCGGCGTTGCGGGGCAGGGCGGGCAGGCGCAGGCCGGACAGGCGGAAGCACAGGCCGGGCAGGAAGGCGGCGGTGGCGACGGGGGCGACGGCCAGGGCGGCGGCGGTGGCGGGCGGGGTGAGTCCGGCGAGCAGCAGGGCGCCGGCGGCGGTGGTGTGCAGGGCGAGCAGGAGCAGGCCGAGGAAGAGCGGGGCGGAGCAGCCGACGGCGGCCAGGGCCAGGACGGCGGCTCCGGCGCCGGCGCAGCCGCCGGCGAGCAGGCGGGCCCCGGTGGCGGAGGGGCCGGTGGCGGTGGTGAGGAGGGCGCCGGCCAGGGCGAGGTAGGGCACGGCGGTGGCGCCCAGGGCGGTGCCGGCGCCGGCGTCGCCGACGGCGCGGGAGGCGCTGAGGGCGCCCAGGAGCAGGAACAGTGCGGTGACGGCGGCGGCGCCGGCGCGCAGGTGGGGCGGGCCGGGCAGGAGCAGGACGGCGAGGCCGCCGGCGAGGGTGGTGACGGCCAGGGCGAGGGTGGTGTGGTGGGTGAAGGCGGGGCGCCAGGTGTCGGGGCGTTCGCGCATGCCGGTGGCGAGGCCGTCGGGGAGGTCGTCGTAGTGGACTTCGGGCAGGGGGTCGCGGCGGGGGCGCAGGTGGAGGTCCTCGCCGTCGCGCAGGCCCAGGGCGTCGGCGCCGAGCTCCTCGTCGAGGGGGGCCTGGCCGAGGCGTTGGAGGATCCAGCCGTCGTGTTCGGCGCCCTGTTCGTCGAGGTCGTCGCCGGCGTGGTCGAGGACGGCGGGCAACAGGTCGGCGAGGGGTATGTCGGCGGGGATGACGAGTTCGAACACCGCGTCGGGTGCGTGGAACCTCAGTCGGCACAGTCCGGTGGCTGCGGTCCCGTTGGCGCTCCCGTTCAAGGTTCTCCTCGTGTCCGTGCGGTGGTGGCCGCGCCGCCTGCGGGGGCGGTTCCCCTCTTGGGGCACGGGCGGCGGCGGGTTCGTGGTTCAACCTGCGGCGGGAACGGTTGAACCCGGTGCCCGCCGCGGCCCGTCGTCCTGAAGGACGGCGCCCCGGACGGCGGGGCTCTTCGCGGCCGTCCCCTGGTGCGAGGAGCGCTTTCGTTGAGTGTGGTGCTGGTCGACCGTCCGCCGCGGCGCCCCGGGCCGGCGATGCCCGACGGCGAGATCCAGTTGCAGGAGCCGCCGGTCCTGCCGGAGTCGCAGAGCGGCATGTCGAGCATGATCTCGATGGCGCCGATGGCGTTGAGCTCGCTGTCGATGGTGTTCGTGTTCCTGCGCCCCGGTGACGGCGGCGGGATCATGACGTACGTGGCGATGGGCATGATGGGCCTGTCCGCGGTGGGCATGCTGGTGACCTCGCTGATCCGCGGCTCCAGCGACCGCAAGCGGGAGTTGCGGGCCGAGCGGCGGGACTACCTGCGCTACCTGGCGCAGATGCGCCGTCAGGTGCGCGGGCACATCGTGCGCCAGCAGGAGGCGCTGGCCTGGCGGCATCCGGCGCCGGGGGCGCTGGCCTCGCTGGTGCGCACCTCGCGGCTGTGGGAGCGGCGCAGTGCGCACCCGGACTTCGGCGACGTGCGGGTGGGGGTGGGGCACCAGCGCCTGGCGGTGCGGTTGGCGCCGCTGGCGACCAAGCCGGTGGAGGACCTGGAGCCGTTGTGCGCGCACGCGTTGCGCCGTTTCATCCACGCCTACGGCACGGTCGCGGACCAGCCGATCGCGGTGTACGTGCGCGGGTACGCCCAGGTGCTGGTGCGCGAGGGCGACGGGGACGGCGGGGGCGACGGGGAGGCGGCGCGGGCGCTGGCGCGGGCGATGCTGGCGCAGCTGGCGCTGTTCCAGGCGCCGGACGAGCTGCGGATCGCGGTGGTGTGCGACGCGGAGAGGCGGGGGCTGTGGGAGTGGGCGAAGTGGCTGCCGCACGCGCTGCACCCGGTGGACACCGACGCGCTGGGGCCGGTGCGGCTGGTGGCGGGGTCGGTGGCGGAGCTGGAGCAGGTGCTGGGGGCGGAGTTCGCGGGGCGCGGGCCGTGGGAGCCGGACGCGCAGCCGGGCCGGGACGAGCCGTTCACGGTGGTCGTGCTGGACGGTGTGCCGGTGGGTGCGGGCAGCCGGGCGGCGCTGGCGGGGTGGCGCAACGCGGTGCTGCTGGACCTGGGCGGGGCGCTGGAGTGGAAGCCGCTGCGCCACCGGCTGAGGCTGCGGATCGAGGAGGGCCGGCTGGCGATGGTCGGCGCGGACCGCAATCACCGGGACGAGGTGACGGAGCTGGGGCGGGCGGACGCGCTGTCGCTGCCGGCGGCGCGGCGGCTGGCCGGGCTGCTGGCGCCGTACCGGATCGGGGACCAGTCGGAGGCCGGGGAGCCGCTGGCCGGGGACTTCGACCTGGTGTCGCTGCTGGGCATCCGTGATCTGCACCGGCACGACGTGGCGGACGGCTGGGCCGGGCGCGGCGCCGGCGACCGGCTGCGGGTGCCGCTGGGGATCGCGGGGGACGGCACGCCGGTGGAGCTGGACATCAAGGAGTCGGCGCAGGGCGGCATGGGGCCGCACGGGATGCTGATCGGGGCGACCGGCTCGGGCAAGTCGGAGCTGCTGCGGACGCTGGTGATGGCGTTGGCGCTGACCCACTCCTCCGAGGTGCTGAACTTCGTGCTGGTGGACTTCAAGGGCGGGGCGACGTTCCTGGGCCTGGACCGGCTTCCGCACACCTCGGCGGTGATCACCAACCTGGCCGACGAGGCGGCGCTGGTGGACCGGATGCGCGACGCGCTGCACGGGGAGCTGGTGCGCCGTCAGGAGCTGCTGCGTTCGGCGGGCAACTACAGCTCGCTGCTGGACTACGAGGCGGCCCGGGCCGGCGGGGCGGTGCTGGAGCCGCTGCCGACGCTGTTCGTGGTGGTCGACGAGTTCTCCGAACTGCTGGCCGCGCACCGGGACTTCATGGACCTGTTCATCATGATCGGCCGGTTGGGGCGGTCGCTGGGGGTGCACCTGCTGCTGGCCTCGCAGCGCCTGGACGAGGGGCGGATGCACGCCCTGGAGTCGCACCTGTCGTACCGGATCGGGCTGCGGACGTTCTCGGCGATGGAGAGCCGGGGCGTGCTGGGGGTCCCGGACGCGTACCACCTGCCGTCGCAGCCGGGCAACGGGTTCCTGCGCAGCGACATCGCGACGCTGACCCGGTTCAAGGCGGCGTACGTCTCCGGGGCCTACCGGGCGCCGCGTCCGGCGGCGGTGCGCCGGCAGGCGGCGGCGGGGCAGGTCGCGGTGTACGGCACCGGGTACGTGGCGCCGCGTCAGCCCGTCGCGGTGGCGGCGGAGCCGGAGGCCGAGGAGGTGGCGGAGAGCCGCAGCCTGCTGGCCATCGCGGCCGAGCGGCTCGTCGACGCCGGGCCGCCCGCCCACCAGGTGTGGCTGCCGCCGCTGGGCGTGCCGCCGACCCTGGACCAGCTGCTGCCGCCGCTGGCGCCGGTGGCCGGGTACGGGCTGACCACCGAGGACGATCCCGCCCGGGGCACCCTGCGGGTGCCGGTGGGCGTGGTGGACCGTCCGTTCCAGCAGATGCGCGACCTGCTGAGCGCCGACCTGTCGGGGGCGGGCGGTCACGTGGGTGTCGCGGGCGGGCCGCAGAGCGGCAAGTCCACCCTGCTGCGGACCCTGGTGGCGTCCCTGGCGCTCACCCACACCCCGCGCGAGGTGCAGTTCTACTGCCTGGACTTCGGCGGCGGCACGCTCTCCTCGCTGCGCGGGCTGCCGCACGTGGGCGGGGTGACCGGGCGGCACGACCCGGAGCGGGTGGTGCGCACGGTCGCGGAGGTCAACGCCATCCTGGCCCGGCGCGAGCAGAGCTTCGCCGAGCTGGGCATCGACTCGGTGGCGGCGTTCCGGCGGGCGCTGGCCGAGGGGGCGCTGCCCGGGGAGAGCCACGGTGACGTGTTCCTGGTCGTCGACGGCTGGAACACCGTGCGCCAGGAGTTCGCGGACCTGGCGCCGGCGCTGACCCTGATCGCCCAGCGCGGTCTCAACTACGGCATCCACCTGGTCGTGGGCACCACCCGCTGGGGCGAGGTCACCGGCGCGCTGCGCGACCTGCTGGGCACCCGCTTCGAGCTGCGGCTGGGCGACCCGGTGGACTCCGCGATCGGGATGCGGATCGCGGCGACGGTGCCCAAGATCCCCGGCCGCGGCCTGACCGGTGAGGAGCTGCACTTCCTGACCGCGCTGCCCCGGCTGGACGGCAACGGCGGCACCGAGGACCTGGGCGAGGGCGTCGCGGACCTGGTCGACGCCGTCGCCGAGCACTGGCAGGGCCCGCGCGCCCCCGAGGTGCGGATGCTGCCGCTGCACCTGCCCGCGGCGGCGCTGCCCGCCCCCGAGGGCCGGCTGCGGGTGCCGCTGGGCCTGCAGGACGTCTCGATGGCCCCGCTGTGGCACGACTTCGAGGAGACGCCGCACCTGGTGGTGGTCGGTGACAGCGAGGCGGGCAAGACCAACCTGCTGAAGCTGGTCGCGGCGGGCATCACCTCCGCCTACCGGCCCGACCAGGCGCGGATCATGCTGGTGGACTACCGGCGGGTGCTGCAGGGCGCGGTGCCGCAGGAGTACCGGCTCGGGCACGCGGTCGCCGTGGACGTGCTGCGCCAGATCGTCGACGGCGCGGCGCGGGCGATGGCCAACCGGCTGCCCGGACCGGACATCCCGCCGGAGCGGCTGCGGCTGCGCGACTGGTGGGAGGGGCCCGAGCTGTTCATCCTGGTCGACGACTACGAGCTGGTCGCCGGCTCCCCCGGCGGCATGGCCGCCCACCCGTTCGCGCCGCTGCTGGACTACCTGGCGCAGGGCGCCGAACTGGGCCTGCACCTGATCGTGGCGCGCAGCGCCAACGGCGTCGGGCGGGCCTCCTCCGACCAGCTGCTGCGCAAGCTGGAGGAGGTCAACACCCCGGCGGTGCTGCTGTCCTGCCCGCCCAGCGAGGGCTTCCTGTTCGGCAACACCAAGCCGCGGGTGTTCCCCCCGGGGCGGGCCCTGCACGTCACCCGGCGCCGTACGGTGCAGGTGCAGACCGCACTGGTGGACGAGGCGGACGGCAGCGGTGGGGGCGGCAACAGCGCTGAAGGGGAAGGGGGTTCGGGCCGATGAGCACCGTCCAGGAGGCCACCGGGGCACGGCGCTGGCTGACCCGCCGCCGCGCCGACAGCGCCGCCGGGGCCGACACCGCTCCGGTGCCCGCGGCACAACTGCACGAGGTCGGCCCGCACTTCGTCATCGCGCCGGGCTCCCCGCACGGCCCGGACCCGGCGGCGCTGCCCGCCGCGCTCACCGACGCGCTGGCCGCGCTCGCGCCCGTGGTCGGCACCGTCACCGTGCTGGCCGCGGCCGCCGACGCCCAGCCCGTCCTGCTCGGCCGGCTCGACGAACTGGCCCGCACCGCCGCCGAGCGCAACGCCGCCACCCTGGTCCTGGCCGCCACCGGCCTCGCGGCCGCACCGGAGTCCGGGCGCCGGCCCGCCCAGCGGATCGCCGAACTGGCCGCCACCAGCATCGTGGCCCCGGACGGGCAGGTCACCCTGCGCCCGGACGGGACGCTGCTGACCAGCGGGGCCACCGACACCGAACCGTCCTCCTGGTGGCTGTTCACCCCGGACGGGCGCACCCGCCGGCTCGGCGCGGTGTGGCCGCTGCCGGGGACGGGCGCGGGGGCAAAGGCTGGTACGGGGGCGGGGGTGGGAAGGGCGAAGGCGGTGCAGGCGGCTCCCGCGAACGTGCCCGCGACCGCGGGCGTGCCGGTCGTGGCCGCTGCCGCGCCCGAGGTGCCCGCCGGGTCCGCCGTGCCCGCCGGGTCCGCCGTGTCCGCCACGGCGGGCGAGCCGGTCCCGGCGACCCCGACGGTCCCGGCGGGCGAGCCGGTCCCGGCGGCGGCACGCCCCGTACCGACGGTGTCCGAGGAAGCGTCAGAAGCCGGGTCCGGCCGGCCCGTTACCTCGCCGGCGCCCGTTCCGGTGCCCGCTGCCCCACCCGCGCCCGCGCCCCCGCCCGCGCCCGCTGACCCGGCCGATCCCCGGCTGACCGTGCTGCCGCACGGCTTCTGGTTCCACGGCGCGCCCACCGCCCCGGGCGCCACCCCGGCCCCGCTGCTGCGGGCCGCGGCGGCACCCGGCACCCCGGTCCTGGTGGTCGGGCGCCCGGACGCCCCGCTGCCCCCGGCCGACGAGGTCGCCGCCGCCGCGGTCGCCGCCCGGCTGATCCGGCCCGGAACCTCCCCGGCCGACCTGCTGATCGGCGCGCCCTGGGTCACCGTCGCGGAACTCGTCGCCCTGGTCGCCGAGTTGGCGGCCGGGCTGGGCCACGACGTCCGGGCGGCCGTCGGCCTGCCGACGCACACCGCGAACGGCTGGTCCTCGCACGTCCCGGGCACTGACGCAGCCCCGGGCTGGGAACCGTGGCTGACCGAACTGACCGCCTGCCCCGAACTCGGCCGCGTGATCGCCTCCGCCTGGCGCCCCCTGCCCGCCGGCTTCGCGGCCTGCGGCCCCGCGCTGCACCAGGCACCCGTCGCGGGCTGGCGCCTGGAGGCCGTCCCCGCCGGACTGTGGCTGCGCCCCGAGGAGCCGCCGCGCGACCGCGGCCCCCGACTGCTCGACCCCGACCCGGACCGGCCCACCCTCATCGCGGGCTCGGCCGACCGGACGGCGCCCGCCGAGGTGCTCGACATCCTGGACGACCTGCTGGCCGCCCTCACCGACCCGGGCACCCCGGCCCCACGCCTGCTCCTGCCCGGCGCCCCGGCCCTGCGCCGTCCCCCCATGACCGGAACCCCGGCCGCCGCCCCCGAGATCCCCGCCCCGCAGGCCCCGCAGGCCCCGCAGGCCACCCCCGAGGCGCCCGAGGCCCCGGACCCGGAGCAGCCGCCCGCCCCCGCCACCGCACCGACGATCGCGATCGAGAGCAACGGCACCCCCGACGGCCCCGACTCCCCCACCGCGCAGGCCTTTCCGGTCGCGCCCGCGACGGCACCGGCGGCCCCGACCGAGAGCAGCAACGCCCCCGACACCCCGGCCCCGGCCCCGGCCCCGGCCCCCGAACCCGAGCCCGAGCCCGCCCCGGTGCCCGAGCCCACCCCGGTCGAGCCCGCGCCCGAGCACGCCGCACCCGCCGCACCCCGGCTCCTCGTGCCCTCCGCCGTGGCCGCCGCTCCCGGGCGGGTGTCCACGGCCGCCGAGCGGGCCGCGTTCCGGGCCCTGCTGGGCGGGTACTTCCACCGCTACGCCGGCCGCGCCGAGCAGGCCGCGCTGCGGATGCCCGCGCTGCGCGCGCAGGCCCGTGACGATCTGAAGGACGACCTCGCGGCGGTCTACCTGCACCACGCCGACACCGGGATCCCGGTGTCCCGCGCCGAGTTGGTCCAGGCGGCCCGTCAACCCGGCGCCGGTCAGGGGCCGTTGGCCCCGTACCTGGCCTGTCTGGGGTCCGGGCTGCGCCGGCTGCCCAACCACCGGGGCGCGGTGCTGCTGGGCGCCGAGGCGGATGAGGAGGTGCTGCGCCAGTACGCGCGCGGTGTGCTGCTGGTGGAGCCCGCGCCGGTGGTGGGGACGTCCGAGGCGGAGGTGGCGCCGGGGACGGACGTGGAGTTCCTGGTGTGGTCCGCGACCGGGCGCCGCACGTCGGTGATCGCCGAGGGCGGGGATCCCGAGGTGGTCTTCCCGCCCGGCACCCACTTCCTGGTGCTGGACGTGCTGCCCGGCGGCGAGGAGCGCCCGGCCCGGGTGCTGCTGCGCGAGAGCGCCCCGGACGCCGCCCCGGACGAGGCCGGGGACGAGCAGGACCGGGCCCGGCTGCTCGCCTGGCAGGCCCGCCGCGACCAGGTGCCGGCCGAGCGCCTGCGCGCCCCGGCCCGCCCGGAGCGCCTGCGCCTGACCCCTGGAATCGCCACCCGCTGACGCCCCGTCCGGGGTCGCGCGTCCGGCCGGCGGAGCCGTCGGGCCGCCCGCTCCGCCGCCCCGGTCGGGCCGCCGCGCCGTTCGCGGCGCGGCGTGTACCGCATCCCGGCGCCCGGGGCGCGGCGGCGCGCCCCTGTCGGATGTCAGGGACCGCTGCGGCCCGCGCGTTCCTAGGCTGGCGAGCACTGGCCCCGACCCCACGTGGGGGCCTTCCACCAGCGAGGGAGAACCCCATGCGAAGGATCACCCGTGCCCTGGCCGCCGTCGGGATCGCGGCGGCCGCGCTGACCACCGCGGGCATCGGCACGGCCGGTGCCGCCGACGGGTCCTGGGCGGGCTGCCCGTCCGGCGCCGTGTGCGTCTACCCGCAGGACCAGAACCCCGCCTCCTCGCCGAGCGCGGTGTACTGGTCCTACGGCGCCCACAACCTGAGCGGCCAGTACGGCAACCACTGGGTGCTGAACAACCAGACCGGCGGCGCCCACGCCCACCTGTGCAAGAGCTACGGCGGCGGGGACTGCGTGTACGACATCGCGGCCCAGAACGGCGTCTTCTACGACCTGGGACCGATCAACTCCATCACCCTCGACCGCCCCTGACGGGTAGTCGGCACGATCCGGGGCGCCCGCCGCATCGGGGGAACGGCGGGCGCCCCACCCCTCTCCCGCCCCTCACCCGCCCCTCCTCCACCCCCAGCCTCACGGCGCCCGGCCCGGCACGAAGCCCGCCCCGGCACCGCCCCACCCGGGCGGCACCGGGGCTTTACCATAGTGTGCCTAGTTTGGCAAGTGAACACGCCGCCAGGGCGGAAAGCGTTCACGAAGATAACGAATAGCAGCGGAAGGCCCGGAGTCTGGTTTTACTTCTTGACGCCATGTACGCGGCCAGGTTTAACTCCCCCCACCCCCCGCCGCACCGTCGCGGCGTCCCCAGGGAGAGGCAACAGATGAACGCCCTACTGCGTCGCGCCCTCGTATCGACCACCGGCCTCGCACTGGCCCTTTCCATGACCGCCGCCTGCGGAAAGGCCGGCGGCGACAAGAAGGACTCCGCCGCCTCCGGCGACACCACCTCCATAGGCCTGCTGCTGCCCGAGAACGCCTCCTCCGTACGCTACGAGTCCTTCGACCGGCCCTTCATCGAGGCCAAGGTCAAGTCCCTGTGCGCGAGTTGCAAGGTGCTCTACAACAACGCCGAGGGCAGCGCCGCCAAGCAGAAGCAGCAGTTCGACACCCTCCTCACCCAGGGCGTCAAGGTGATCATCCTGGACGCCTACAACGCCAAGTCCACCCAGGACTGGGTGCAGGAGGCCGCCGCCAAGGGCGTCAAGGTCGTCGCCTACGACCGGCTGGCCACCGGCCCGGTCTCCGCCTACGTCTCCTTCGACAACGAGAAGGTCGGCGAGCTCCAGGGCCAGGCCCTGCTGGACGCGCTCGGGCCGCAGGCGCCCGACGCCAACATCGTCATGATCAACGGGGACGAGGCCGACCCCAACGCCGCCCAGTTCAAGACCGGCGCCCACAAGGTCCTCGACGGCAAGATCAAGAAGGTCGTCTACGAGCAGTCCGGGCAGTGGGACCCCACCGTCGCCGGGCAGAAGGTCGCCGCCGCCGTCACCGAACTCGGCAAGAACGGCTTCCAGGGCGTCTACTCCGCCAACGACGGCATGGCCGGCGCCATCATCACCCAGCTCCAGGGCTCCGGCATCAAGGTGCCCGTCGGCGGTCAGGACGCCGGCCTGGACGCCGTCCAGCGCGTCGTCAACGGCGACCAGGCCTACACCATCTACAAGGCCTACAAGCCGCTCGCCGACAACGCCGCCGAACTGGCCGTCGACCTCCTCCAGGGCAAGGACGTCAAGTCCGTGGCCACCACCACCGTGGACAGCGCCACCGACAAGAGCATCCCCGCCAAGCTGCTGGACGCCAAGGTCGTCACCAAGGCGAACATCGCCCAGACCGTGGTCGCCGACGGCCTCTACAAGGTCTCGGACATCTGCACCGCCGACTACGCCGCCGCCTGCACCGCCGCCGGCCTCAAGTAGCCCGTCAAGTCACCCAAGGATCAAGGTGGTTCACGTGACAGGCGCGCCCGTCCTCCAGCTGCGCTCGGTCTCCAAGCGCTTCGGCGCCGTCCAGGCCCTCACCGACGTCGACCTCGCCGTCCACCCGGGCGAGGTCCTCGCCCTCGTCGGCGACAACGGCGCCGGCAAGTCCACTCTCGTCAAGACCATCGCCGGCGTCCACCCCGTCGACGACGGCACCATCACCTGGCACGACAAGCCCGTACGGCTGGCCCGCCCACAGGACGCCACCGCGCTCGGCATCGCCACCGTCTACCAGGACCTCGCCCTGTGCGACAACCTCGACGTCATCGCCAACCTCTTCCTCGGCCGCGAGAAACACCGCCGCACCCTGCTCGACGAAGTCGCCATGGAGCAGCATGCCCGCGAGCTGCTCGACACCCTGGCCATCCGCATCCCGGACGTGCGCGCCCCCGTCGCCGCCCTGTCCGGCGGCCAGCGCCAGGTGGTGGCCATCGCCCGCGCCCTGGTCGGCGAGCCGTCCGTGGTGCTGCTGGACGAGCCCACCGCGGCCCTGGGCGTCGAACAGACCGCCCAGGTCCTGGACCTGGTGGAGCGCCTGCGCGAACGCGGCCTCGGCGTCATCCTGGTCAGCCACAACATGGCCGACGTGCGGGCCGTGGCCGACACCGTCGCGGTGCTGCGCCTGGGCCGCAACAACGGACTGTTCCCCGTCGCCGGCACCACCCAGGAACAGATCGTCGCCGCCATCACCGGCGCCGACGACAACGCCCACGCCCGCCGCCGGGCCCGCCGCGCCGAGGAGGAGGACGCCGCATGAGCACCCCCGCCACCGACCCCCGTCTGCACGTGCCCGCCGCGACCTGGGCCGGGCGCGCCGACGCCGCCCGGCGCCGGCTGGCCTCCGGCGAACTGGGCGCGCTGCCCGTGGTCGTCGGGCTCGTCGTCATCGCGATCGTCTTCCAGTCCGTCACCCACCACTTCCTCCAGGCCGACAACCTCACCAACATCACCCGCTTCATCGCCGGCCCCGGCCTGATCGCGGTGGGCGTCGTCTTCGTCCTCATCCTCGGCGAGATCGACCTCTCGCTCGGCTCGGTGGCCGGCGCCACCTCGGCGATCGCCGCGGTGCTCGCGGTGCGCCAGGGCTGGCCGGAGTGGCTGGCCATCGTGGCGGCCCTGGGCGCGGCCTGCGTGATGGGCGTGCTGCACGGCCTGCTGTTCGCCCGCATCGGGGTGCCCGCCTTCGTCGTCACCCTGGCCGGCATGCTCGCCTGGAGCGGCCTGCAGGAATGGGTCCTGGGCGACGGCGGCACCGTCAACAACCGCCACGACGGCATCATCGCCGGCCTGGACTCCACCTTCCTCGGCGACGGCGACATCGCCTACGCCTGGGGCCTGGCGATCCTCGCCCCCGCCCTCTACCTGCTGGCCCAGCTGAGCACCGCCCGCCGCCGCTCCGCCGCCGGCCTGGCCACCCGGCCGCTCGCCGACACCGCCCTGCGCACCGGCGCCCTGGCCGTGCTGGGCCTGGCCGCCGCGTACGCCCTCAACCAGGACCGCGGGCTGCCGCTGTCCCTGGTCGTGCTGCTCGGCGCCGTCGTCGCCACCGACTTCGTGCTGCGCCGCACCCGCTACGGGCGGCAGGTCTTCGCGGTCGGCGGCAGCGTGGAGGCCGCCCGGCGCGCCGGCGTCAACGTCGCCCGGGTACGGGTGTCGGTGTTCCTGCTCTCCGCGCTACTGGCCGGCCTCGGCGGCCTGTTCTACGCCTCCCAGCAGGGCTCGGCGGACAAGCAACTGGGCGGCGGCAACGTGCTGATGATGGCCATCGCCGCCGCCGTCATCGGCGGCACCAGCCTCTTCGGCGGGCGCGGCAACGCCTGGTCCGCGCTGCTGGGCATCCTGGTCATCCAGTCCATCACCACCGGCCTGGACATGGTGCACGCCGCCCAGGCCATCCAGTACATGATCACCGGCGCGGTGCTGCTGGCCGCCGTCGTCCTGGACTCCGTCACCCGCCGCACCCGGGCCGGCGCCGGGCGCAGGTAGCCGGGGGCCGGCGACGGTCGTGGGCGGTCAGTGATCCACTGGCCGCCCACGGGCACGACCGGGGGCCTCGTCCGGGCCGGACAGGGGCCCTCGTCCGGGCCGGACAGGGTCTAGGGTGGACGATCATGGAATTGACCCCGCGCCTGCTGGAACAGTTCGTGGTGCTCGCCGAGGAGCAGCACTTCGGCCACGCCGCCCGTCGGCTGTCGATGAGTCAGCCGCCGCTCAGCCAGGCGATCCAGCGCCTGGAGCGCGGCCTGGGGGTGCTGCTGCTGGAACGCACCGGCAGGGGCGTGCGGCTGACGGCGGCCGGGGTGGCCTTCGCCGCCGACGCCAGGCGGCTGCTGGAGGCGCAGGAGGCGGCCGTGGCCCGGGCCCGCCGGATATCGCGGGGCGCGGAGGGGACGGTGCGGGTCGGCTACGTGAGCAGTCTGGGGCACTGGCACCTGCCCCAACTGCTGGCGGTGGCCGCCCGGGAGCTGCCGGGCCTGCGGCTGGAGGTCCGGCAGCGGGCGTCGGCCGAACTGGCCGAGCAGGTCCGGCAGGGGGCGATGGACCTGGCCCTGGTGCGGCTGCCGGTCCCGGACCTCGCGGGCCTTCGGGTGCGGGAGGCGGCGCAGGAACACACCGTGCTGGCGGTCCCGTCCGGCCATCCGCTCGCCGGGGCCGGCTCGGTGCCGCTGGTGCGGCTGCGCGAGGAGGAGTTCGTGACCGCCGCGCAGCCGGCCATGCCCCGCATCCGCGCGCTGATCGAGGACGCCTGCCGGGAGGCCGGCTTCGAACTGCGCGTCCGCGCCCAGGCCGAGGACCTGACCGGCATGCTCGGCTACACCGCGGCCGGGGTGTGCGTGTGCTTCGTCCCGGAGCGGCTCGCCACGCTCGGCCACCCGAGGATCCGTTTCGTGGCGATCGAGGGCGGCGAGCGGCTGGTGACGACGGTCGCGGCGCTGAGCCGGCCGGACGCCGACCCGGCCGTCGCGTCCCTGCTGGACCTGCTGGAGCGCCACCGCCCCGAGATCGAGGGCCCAAGGCCGTCGCGCCCCCAGGAGCGGGACGGCACCGACACGGCCGGCACCGACACGGGCTCCGCCGACACGGCCGGCACCGACACGGGCTCCGCCGACACGGCCGGCACCGACACGGCCGGCACCGACACGGGCTCCGCCGACACGGGCGGCGCGGCGCTCACCAGCTGAGCGGGGAGGCCCCCAGCGGTTCCGCGGTGCGGGACAGGCGCGGCGCCAGCGAGGAGTAGCGCACCTGGGTCGGCAGGTAGCACACCTCTCCGAACGGCCCGTGCACGGTGGCCAGTTCGGCCGGGTCCTGGGCGGGGTCGGGGGCGGGCAGTTCGACCACGTCCGCGCGCGGGAGCAGACCGAGGTCCCGCACCCACATGCAGACCTTCGCCAGGTCGACGTGCACCCGCCAGCTGCCGCCCTCCCGGGCCCGGCGGCGCAGGGCCTCCAGGGCGCCGGCGGTGCCCAGCACCGCTGCGAGGTAGTCGTTCAGCAGGTAGGTCGGCGGCAGCCGGGGCGCGTCGAAGGAACCCTCGGCGGCGGCGAAGCCCGTCGCGGCGGAGGCCAGTTGGTCGAAGCCGCCGCGTCCGGCCCACGGTCCCTCGCTGCCCCAGCCGAGGAAGTCCAGCACGACCAGTCCGGGCCGCTGCTCGACCAGTTCCCGCGGGCCGAAGCCCTTGGCGTCCAGGCCCAGGTAGTTGCAGACGTAGAGGTCGGTGCCGGCCAGCACGGAGCGGAAGGCGTCGGCCTGGGCCGGGTCGAGCAGGTCGCAGAACGCGGCCCGCTTGCCGATCCCGGTCTCGACGATCATCCCGACCGGGTCCGGGTGGCCGGGCGTGGACACGTGCAGCACGTCGGCGCCCAGTTCGGCGGTGAGGCGCGCGGCGATCGGGCCGGCGATCACATGGGTGTTGTCCAGCACCCGCACCCCGGCCAGCGGCAGGTCCGCCGCCGACGCCGGGCGCGCCGGGAAAGGCGCCGGCAGCGCCGTGAAGGGCTCCGGGGCGCTCTCGCCGACCTTCTCGATCCGGATCAGCGGCCCGTCCTGAAGCAGCCGCCCCTGCGGGTGGCTCAGCCACTCCTCCCGGGTGCGCACCGCGATCGCGGTGCCGCCCCGGGAGCAGATCGCCTCCTCCAGGTCCAGCGCCTGCCACTGGGCGACGGCGGCGGCGATCCGCGCCCGGTCCGGCGGGCAGTCCAGGACGTCGCAGGCGATGTCCCGCAACTGCGGATAGGAGAACAGAACGTAGACGAACCTGCCGTCGGCGGCCCGGTAGAAGTCGTTGTTGCCGAGCAGGTTGGGGTCCTCCTGCAGCCGCTCGACCGGCACCCCCCGCATCCTGGTGTGGAACACCGCCATCAGCTGGCGCACCGCCGCCGGCACCGAGACGCTCACGTCCTGCGCCGCGCCGCCGCGCTCCCGGAACAGCGCCGCGACCTCGGTGCCGAGCGCGGCCAGCGCTGCCGCCGCGGCGTCGCCGATCCGGTGCACCGAGGGCGTCACCGGGTCGGCCCCCTCGATCACCACGTCGCCGCCGGCGTGTGCCGCCGTGATCCCCAACTCGCGGTACAGGCCCGCCAGGGCCCCGTACGCCGCGCCGGCCGGGTGTTCCCGTCCCTCTGCCATCGTCCGACTCTCCTCCCGGAGACAAGCCGCGTCCTGCGCGGCGGCCGGCCCGTCCGGGCGGCCTCCACCAGCACAGCCGAACCGGCCCGGCAGCGTCCAATACCCGTTTCCCGGAGCACCGATATCCCCGCCCATATGAGCCCAGCCCGCGCCGCGTGAATATCCTGCGCCCTATCGATCCGGTGCCCAACTCGTATTGGACGGAGCCGAATTCCGCCGGGTTTCCTGGATTGCGGAACGAGACGGCGCGGCACCGGCCGCCCGCCCCTCCCCATCCCCCCGACCCCAGGAGGCATCTGATGACCACTCAGCCCATCGGCCCGTCCGGGCGAGGACTCCTCGCCGGGGTGCGCGTCGTCGAACTGGCGAGTGTGATCATGGCCCCGTACGCCGCCCAACAGCTCGGCGACCTGGGCGCCGACGTCATCAAGGTCGAGCCGCCCGCCGGTGACATGACGCGCCACTACCCGCCGCTGCGCCACCCGGGCATGGGCGGCGCGGCGCTCAACCTGAACCGCAACAAGCGCAGCGTCGCCATCGACCTCAAGGCCCCGCACGGCCGTGAGGCACTGCTCGCCCTGCTGTCCACCGCGGACGTCTTCATCACCAACCTGCGCCCGCAGGCCCTGTCCCGGCTCCGCCTGGACTACGCCGCCGTCGCACCCGCCAACCCCGGCCTGGTCTACGCCAACGCCCAGGGCTTCCGCAGCGACAGCGACCACGGCACCCAGGCCGCCTACGACGACATCGTCCAGGCCGCCAGCGGCCTGGTCTGGCTCAACCACCAGGTGTCCGGGCAGCCGCACTACGTCCCCACCGTGCTGGCCGACAAGATCTGCGGCATGCAGATCGCCCAGTCGGTGCTGGCCGCGCTGCACTACCGGGAGCACGGCGGCACCGGTCAGCACATCGAGGTGCCGATGGTCGACACCATGCTGGCCTTCAACCTGGTGGAACACCTGGGCGCGGCCGCCCTGGAGCCCGACGGCGCCTTCGGCTCGCCCCGCTCGCTCAGCCCGCAGCGCCGCGCCCAGCGCACCGCCGACGGCTGGATGTGCATCCTGCCGCAGAGCGACCGCAACTGGCGGGACTTCACCGCCTTCGCCGGCCGCCCCGAACTGGCCGACGACCCGCGCCTGGCCACCGGCCCCGACCGGGCCCGCAACGCCGACGACTTCTACCGGGTGATGGCGCAGCTGACACCGCGCCACACCAGCGCCCGCTGGCAGGAGTTCTGCGACCGCGCGGGCATCGCCGCCGCCCCGGTGCTCGACCTGGAGTCCGCCGCCACCACCGCCTACGCCCGCGAGGGCGGCCTGCTGCGCGAGGCCGACCACCCCACCGAGGGCCGCTACCGGGTGATCGGCCGCCCGGTGCGCTACTCGGCCGACCCCGAACCGCCGCTGCGGCCCTGCCCGGCCATCGGCCAGCACACCGACGAGGTCCTGCGGGAGGCCGGCTTCGACCCGGCCCTGCTGCACTCACCGGACAACGCCCCGGCCCTGCTGCCCTGACCGGACGCCCCGGCCCTGCTGCCCTGACCGGACGATTCCGCCCCAGATTCCCACCAACCGCTTTGGGAGCCACCCATGACCACGGCAACACCGTCCCCGCTCGGATTCCCCGACACCGCCCTGCCCGCATCGGCCCGCCGGCTGCGCACCGAGGTGCGCGCCTTCCTCGACGAGGAGCGCGGGCGCGGCACCGTACTGGGCCGCCCCGACTCCTGGCTGGCCGGCTGGGATCCGGACTTCACCCGCCGCCTGGCCGCCCGCGGCTGGGTCGGCATGGCCCTTCCCGCCGAGTACGGCGGTGCCGGGCGCGGCTTCCTGGAGCGCTACGTGGTGATCGAGGAACTCCTCGCCGCCGGCGCCCCGGTGAGCGCGCACTGGGTCTCCGACCGGCAGGCCGGCCCGTCCGTGCTCCAGCACGGCACCGAGGAGCAGCGCCGCTTCTTCCTGCCCCGGATCGCGGCCGGCGAGTGCTTCTTCTCCATCGGCATGAGCGAGAAGAGCAGCGGCTCCGACCTGGCCTCGGTCCGGACCCGGGCCGAACGCGTCGCCGACGGCTGGCGGCTGAGCGGCACCAAGATGTGGACCGGTGGCGCCCACGCCAACGACTACGCCATCGTGCTGGCCCGCACCGACGACGCCGAGGACCGGCACGAGGGCCTGAGCCAGTTCATCGTCGACCTGCGGGCCCCGGGGGTGCGGATCGAGCCGATCCACCTGATGAGCGGCGAACACCGCTTCAACGCCTTCCACCTGGAGGACGTCCACGTCCCCGACGGCATGCTCCTGGGGCGCCGGGGCGACGGCTGGAAGCAGGTCACCGGCGAACTGGCCTTCGAACGCAGCGGGCCGGAGCGCTACCTGTCCACCTTCCCCCTGCTGGTGTCCCTGCTGCGCGAGCTCTCCCGGCGCACCGCCACCGCCGGGCAGCTGGCCCAGGTCGGCCTGCTGACCGCCCGCCTGCACGGCATCCGCCGGCTCTCCCTCGGCGTGGCCGCCGCGCTGGACGCCGGGGCCTCGCCCGACACCCAGGCCGCCCTGGTCAAGGACCTCGGCACCCGCCTGGAGACCACCCTGGTCGACACCGTGCGCGCCGTCCTGCCGACCCCGGCCGACCCGCACGCCACCCCCGGCAGCCACGCCGAACTGCTCGCCTTCGCCCTGCTGCACAGCCCCGGCTACACCCTGCGCGGCGGCACCAACGAAATCCTTCGCGGCATCATCACTCGTGGACTGGAGCAGCACCGATGAACACCCACACGATCGACACCACCACCCCCGTCGTGACCGCCGACGCGTACGACACCACCGCGTTCTTCGCCGACCCGGACGCCATCGCCGTGGTCACCAACGCCACCGTCCCGGACGCCGTGCCGCTGCCCGGCCCCGGGGCGCCCACCTCCGAACTCCTCGCCGCGGCCCGGGAGGCCGGCCGCCTGGCCGTCCCGGCCCCGTTCGCCGAGACCGCCCTGGTCGCCCGCCCGCTGCTGCGCCGGGCCGGGCTGCCCGTCCCGGACGGCCCGCTCAGCCACGCCGTCGCCCCCGAGCTGACGATCCGCCACGCCCACCCCTCGGCCGGCGCGGTCGGCTCGGCGGGCAGCGCCGGGCAGGACGACGCGCTGCTGGTCACCGGCACCCTGCGCCGGGTGCCATGGGGCAGGGAGGCCGAAGCGGTGGTGGTGGCGGCCCTCGCACCCTTCGGCCCGGTCCTGTTCACCCTCGATCCGGGCCGGGCCGTCCTTGCCCCCGGTGCCAACCTGGCCGGGGAGCCGCGCGACGACCTGCACCTCGCCGGGGTCGAGATCCCCGCCGAGCGGGTGCGCCGGATCCCCCGCGAGCTGCTGGAGGAGGCCGGGCTGCGGGCGGCCCTGGCCCGCGCCGCCCTGATCGCCGGAGCCGCCGGGTGCTGCGTCGAACTGACTGTCGCCCACACCGGCGCCCGCACCCAGTTCGGCCGCCCGCTCAGCCGCTTCCAGGCCGTCAAGCAGGAGCAGGCGAAGCTGATCGAGGAGGCCGCCCTGGTCACCGCCACCGTCCAGGCCGCCGCCGCGCCGCTGGACGCCGGCGGCGCCGCCGCCCGGTTCGCCGTCGCCGCCGCCAAGACCCAGGCCTCCGCCTCGGCCGCCGAGATCGCCCGCATCGCCCACCAGTTGCACGGCGCCATCGGCATCACCACGCTGAGCCCGCTGCACCTGGCCACCAGCCGCCTGTGGTCCTGGCGCGACGAGGACGGCGACGAGACCCACTGGGCCACCCGCCTGGCGGGCACCGTCACCGCCGACACCCTCTGGCCCGCCCTCACCGCCACCCCCTGACCGCCCGCCGGGGCGGCCCCGGCAAGGCCCACGCGCGCGCAGGAAGTCGCCCCCGTCGACTTCCTGCGCGCGCGTGGGCCTTCAGGCGCGGGGCACGCGGGCACGGCACACGGCGAGGGCGTACGTGATGCGGGGGTCGGGGGCGGGCGCGGCGGCGAGGAGTTCGCCCGCCTCGACCAGGGCGGACCAGTACCGGGCCGGGTCGCCGGTGGTGGGCAGGGGACGGGCGGCGGCGAGGGAGAGGTAGGCGGCGGTGAGGTTGCCGGTGGTGAACCAGCGGCCCAGGCCGTGCCGGTGGCCCGCGCGGATGCCGCCGAGGGCGTCGATCGCGGTGAGGAAGTGCTCGATGACGGACAGGTCCGTGGCGGTCGGCGTCTTGGGGACGTCGAACACGCCGAGGGCTTCGAGGAGTTCGCCGGTGTCGGCCTCGGAGCCGGGGCGGGGGTCGGCCAGGAGCGCGTCGAAGCAGTCGTTGAGCCGGATGGTGGCCTCGGCGAGGGGGATGGACAGCGCGAGGCAGACCGCCCGGGCGGCCGGCAGGGGGCGGCCCGAGCCGCGGGCGAGCAGGGCGTAGGCCTGGGCAGGGGTGTGGCCACGGTCGAGGGCGCGCCGGGCGAGGTCGGGCAGGGCAGGCAGCATCGGAGGCGCGCTTTCAGACGGTGGGGAGGGTGAGGGCGGGAGCGGTCAGCGCCCAGACGAACTTGCCGATCCCACCCGCGCGCGGACAGCAACCCCAGCGCTCAGCCAGTTCGTCGACGAGGAACAACCCGCGCCCGCACTCCTCGTCCGGCCGGGAACGGCGGACGCAGGGCCGCCCGGCCCCGGCATCGTGGACCTCGAGACGAAGACGGTCGTCGATGACGGCGAACCGCACCTCGATCAGCCGGTCGTCGGGAGCGCCCGCGTGCTGGACGGCGTTCGCGAAGAGCTCCCCGAGGAGCAGTTCGGCGACATCGCGGTAGCGGTCGCCGGCGGGCAGGGCGGCGAGGTAGGCCCGGAGCAAGTGCCGGGCCAGGGGCGTGGATTCGGGCCGCGAGTCGAGACGGGCGGCGAACATGCGGGGGTGGGGGCGGCGGGAAACGAGCATGGCGAAGTTCCTCGGGGGGCGGATGAGGGAGCGCGAGGGTAGTGCGCAATCACGCTGTGCGTGCGAATGATTGCGTTCTGGTGTCAATGATCGAGGCTGCGAAGGTACGGTGATGGCCGAAACCTGGTGCCAGGGGCACGTGGTGCGTAAGGGGGCCGGCTGTGGCACATCGGCGGATCAAGCGGGAGTTGACGGCCAGTTCGGCGGAGTTGTTCGGCGAGGAGCTGCGGTTCTACCGGGAGCTGGCCGGCTTCACGCAGGAGGGGCTGGGCAAGGAGCTGCACTGCAGCCGGACGAACATCACCCGGTACGAGACCGGTCAGCGCCGCATGCCACCGGAACTGGTGGAGAAGGCTGATGAGCTGCTCGGCACGGGCGGTGCGCTGAAGCGAATCTGGGGAAGGGTTGACTGGAACGCCGGACTTGAACACCCGGATTGGTTCCGGACCCACGTCGACATGGAAGCCGAGGCAGTGGCTGCAAGGATCTTCCAACTGGCGGTGATCCATGGGCTATTGCAGTGCCGTACGTATGCGGAGGCCGTGTTCGCGGTCAGTGATGCAGCCGGAAAGCCAAAGGTGATCGAGGAGCGAACGATCGCTCGGTTGGCGAGGCAGAAACGGTTCCTGGACCCTGATGGCCCGCTTCTGCAGGTGATTCTGGACGAAAGCGCCATTCGGACAGTCTTCGGTGGACCAGGAGTCATGCGACGCCAGATGCAACACCTGCTGGCTGTCGCGCGACTCCCCAACGTGATCATTCAGGTCGCGCCGTTCACGTGTCGACAGGCCATCATCGACAAGTCCATGGTGATGTTGGAGATGCCTGACGGTCGGACCTGTGTCTACTCCGAGAGTCTCGATCGAGGGCACGGCAATGATGATCCGGCGATCGTGGCGGCCCATCGGCGAAGCTATGATCTGGCTCACGGGGCGGCACTACCAGTGGCCGACTCGCTCGCGCTGATCGCTGATGCGCTGAAGGGGTTCAAGGATGACGAGGATCGAGCTCGACGCGACTGTCTGGCGCAAGAGCAGCTACAGCGGCGGCAACGGCGGCGATTGCATCGAGGTGGCCCCCGGATTCCCCGGCCTCGTCCCCGTACGTGACTCCAAGGACCCCCAGGGACCGGCCCTCGTCTTCCCCGCCGAGGCCTGGCAGTCGTTCCTCGGCGCCGTTCGCGGCGGCCAGTTCGGCAGCATCTGAACCGGAGGCTGACCACGGCCCGGCGTGACTACATCGGCGACCCGGACGCGCCCGAGGCGAACTCACTCGTCCCGGCCGCGTCCGTCGTCGTGGTCGACGGCGTGGGCCGCGTCCTGCTCCAACGCCGTACCGACAACGGGATGTGGGCGCTGCCCGGGTCAAGTCCTCCTGCTCCAGCAACGGCGGCGACTGCGTCGAGGTGGCCCTCGCCTGGCGCACGAGCAGCCACAGCAGTCGGCGGACAGTGCGTCGAGGTGTCCACCAGCGTGCCGGACGTCGTTCCCGTCCGTGACTCCAAGGACCCCCGAGGCCCCGCCCTGGCCTTCCCGGCCGAGGCCTGGTCGTCGTTCGTGGCCGCCGTCCGCTCCGGCGAGTTCGGCGATGTCTGAAACCGGGGCGTCGACCGTTCCGCCCTGCCGCCCCGTCCTCCACGGGTCGGCAGGGCGGAACCTGTCTGCCTGCCGCCCGTCGGCCTCCTGGTCGACGGCTTCGTTGGCGCGGTCGATCTCCTGAGCGGAGCGGGGCCCACGGACCGCGGCCGGCGGCCCGGGCGTGCAAGGGGTCGGCCGGACGGCCGGGAGGGCTAGATCTTCCCGGAGAAGGTGTCGCACTGGGCGAGGTCGCCGCTGCGGTAGCCGGTGGTGAACCAGGCCTTGCGCTGGTCGGCGGAGCCGTGCGTCCACGCCTCCGGGTTGATCTTCCCGGTGGCCTGCTTCTGGATCCGGTCGTCGCCGACGGCGGCGGCCGCGTCCAGGCCCTGGGCGATGTCCTGGTCGGTGAGCGCGGCGATCAGCGGACGGCCGGTGGAGGCCTGCGGGGTGGTGGTGGCGTGGTGGGCCCACACCCCGGCGTAGCAGTCGGCCTGCAGCTCCAGGCGCACCGAGGCGCTGGTGGCGCCCTGGCGGTCGCCGCCGACCTTCTGCATGGTGCCCAGCAGGGTCTGGAGGTGGTGGCCGTACTCGTGGGCGACGACGTAGGACTCCGCGAACGGGCCGCCCTTGGCGCCGAACCGGGTCGACAGTTCACTGAAGAAGCCGAGGTCGAAGTAGGCCTTCTGGTCGCCGGGGCAGTAGAACGGGCCCACCGCCGAGGTCGCCGGGCCGCAGGCGGTGGAGACCCGGTCGGTGAACAGCACGGTCTGGGCCGGCTTGTACGCCACCTTGGTGCGGCGCGGCAGTTCGGCGCTCCAGAACTCCTGGAGGCTGTTGGTGACGGCGGTGATCCGGCAGTCCTGGCGCTTGTTGGCGTCCGCGCCCTTCTTGCAGGCCTGCTGCACCTCGCCGTCGGTGCGTACCCCGGAGGAGGACGTGCCGCCACCGCCGCCGGACAGGCCCAGCAGCTGGGGGTCGACGCCCAGGACGACCGCGAACAGCACCGCGAGCAGGCCCACCGCCCCGCCCCCGATGGCGACCTTCCCGCCCGGGATTCCGCGCCGGTCGTCCACCTGTGAGGTGTCGAGGTCGCCCTGGTCGTCGAACTGCATGCCCGTGCCTGCCCGTTTCTTGTCGATCCGTCGATGTGCCGCTGTGTCGCCGTACTGCTGTGCCGCTGTGTCGCTGTGTCGCTGTACAGGTGCGCAGCTTCGTCGCTTTGGTGGCGTTCTGTGCCGCCCGCGGCCCGCCCAGCGTACGGGCAGCGGGCCCTGACGCGCCGCAGCCGTCGCGTCACACCGAGGTCACGCCGAGGAGTCCAGGGCGCCGGCGCCGACCACGCGCAGCAGCGCCAGGCGGGAGGCGGCCTCGCTGCCGGGGGCGGCGCTGTGCACCAGCAGCAGCTGGTCCTGCCCGCCCGCGGCCAGCACCTCGCACTCCAACTCCAGCTCCCCCACCACCGGGTGCAGCACCCGCTTGCGGCCGCTGCGCCGCAGCGCCACCTCGTGCCGCTCCCAGTGCGTCGTGAAATCCTCCCCGGTGGCGAGGAGTTCGGCCAGCAGCTCGGTGGCGCGCCGGTCGCCGGGGCGGGCCGCGTGGGCGGCGCGCAGGCCCGCCACGTGGGCGCGGGCCAGCGCCTCGTGGTCCTCGGGCGGGAACAGCGCGCGGCTCGCCGGGTCGGTGAACCAGCGCAGCAGCAGGTTGCGCCGCCCCGGCGCGGGGGCGGTGGCGTCCCCGAACACGGCGGTGGCCATCGCGTTCTGCGCCAGCACGTCCCCCAGATCGGAGACCACCTGGGCGGGCGTGTCGTGCAGGCGGTCCAGGATCAGCAGCAGCCCGGGGCGCACATGGGCGAGCGGGCCGTGGCGGCGCGGCGGCTCGTGCCCGGCCAGGTGGAACAGGTGGTCCCGCTCGTCCTCGCTGAGTCGCAGTGCCCGCCCCAGCGCTGTCAGCAGCTGCGGCGAGGGCTGGGGCCCGCGCCGCTGCTCCAGCCGGGCGTAGTAGTCCACCGACAGTCCCGCCAGCTGCGCCACCTCCTCCCGGCGCAGCCCGGGGGTGCGGCGCCGGGTCCCGGGCGCGAGTCCGACGTCGGCGGGCGTCAGGCGGGCGCGGGCGCGGCTGAGGAAGTCGGCGAGGGCCTCACGGTCGATCATGGTGCCCAGCATGGCGTGGAACGGGGGGCGGTAGCCAGGGATTACCGGTCCGGGGGTCGTGGTCCGGGGGTCGTGGTCCGGGGCCTGCTGCGGCGGCCCTTCGGGTCCGGGCCGTCCCCGTCGACGGGGGAGCGGGCCGTGCCGCCTCAGGCCGTGCGGGTCCGGTCGCCGATCTGCGGCCTAGTCTCGAACCCGGTCCCCCTGTAGGTGGCGACGCCGGGCTCCAGGTCCGGACCACCGCGGCCACCGCGGCCACCGCGGCCACCGCGGCCGTCTCGGCCGTTCCGAGCCGGCGGTTCCCGCCGAGGTCCCCCGGGTGCAGTCGCATCGGCGCCGCGTCGTGCTGCCACCGCCGCAGCGCGCCCATGGCCTCGCGCAACCCGCCCGCCGTCGGCGTTGCCAGCACCATCGTCACAGCCGGGATCCGACACCCCGTCCCGGATCCCCGCAACCCGTTCACCGGCTCACGGGGGTGTGCCGTGGGTGCGGACCGCTCGGGCTGCGCGGCCCCGGTTCGTACCGCGGCCGCAGTCCGTTGTCGGCGGGTCGTGGTCCAGGGTCGTGGTCCAGGGTCGTGGTCCAGGGTCGTGGTCCAGGGTCGTGGTCCAGGGTCGTGGTCCAGGGTCGTGGTCCAGGGTCGTGGCCCGTGCCCGATACCTCGTCATACCTGACCGCCACCGCCGACGCGTACGACGCCCTGGCCGTGCGCTACGCCGACCTCGTCAAGGACGGCCTGGCCCAGCTGCCGCTGGACCGCTCGTTCGTCACCGCCTTCGCCGACCTGGTGGGCGCCGCCGGCCCCGCCCGGGTGGCGGACCTGGGCTGCGGGCCGGGCTACCTGAGCGCGGCCCTGCACGCGGCGGGCCTGGACACCTGGGGCATCGACCTCTCCCCCGCGCTCGTCGCCATCGCCCGGCGCCGGTACCCGCAGCTGAGCTTCGAGGTCGGCTCGATGGGCGCCCTGGCGGCGGGGGACGCGACGCTGGGCGGCGTCGTCTCCTGGTACTCGCTGATCCACACCCCGCCGGAGCAACTGCCCGCCTACCTGGCCGAGTTCCGCCGGGTCCTGGCCCCGGGCGGGTACGCGCTGCTGGCCTTCTTCGAATCCGAGGGCGAGCCGGTCGCCCCCTTCGACCACAAGGTGACCACCGCCTACCGCTGGCCCGTCGACACCCTGGCCGAGATCGCGGGCGCGGCGGGCTTCACCGAGACCGCCCGCCTGCTCCGCGTCCCCGGCGACGGCGAACGCTTCCGCCGCGGCCACCTGATCCTGCGCGCCGCCTAGCCGGTCAGTGCCGCATCAGGCGGCCTTCGCCCCGGATCCGGCCGTGGGGGTCTGCCCCACCCGTCGCCTGTAGTACCGGTGGCGGGCAGCTGGTGGCATGCTTGCCGCCGCACGTGATCAACCGGGGTGTCCGTGTCTGCGGAGCCATCAGGCCAACCTGTCGTCGGTGCCGCCCGAGCCGGACGCTTCCGACAGAGAGAGGCTGCCTCCGATGGGCGATGCCGACCGCCTTCCCGATGACCGATTCCGGCCCGGCCCGGCCCGGAATCGAGGACGCCTGTGTCGTTCGGAAGATCGTGCCGTACCGGGCGAAGTCCGCCCTGGTGCGGCGTACCGTCCGCCCAGCGCCGCCGGCAGCACCGGGAAGCAGCCCTGTGGCTGAACGACAATCCAGGTGTGCGTCCGCTGCGGGCGCGTCACGCCGGGCGGCACCGCGCCGGTGGCTGTCACACCAGGAGCGCCTGGAGGTGCGGAAGCCGGCCGAACAGGTCGGGGAGTCCGCGCAGGCCGTTGCGCGCGGACTCGTGCGAGAGCGCGAGGTCGGGGCCGGTGCTCGCCTCGACACCGGCGAGGCAGCGGAGGATGTTCCACCTCGTGTGCCCCAGCCAGCCGCCGATCATGAACACGAACCAGCTCGGGCCCGGCGGCGGCAGCGCTGCGCCGCCCGCGGCGTAGCCGTCGAGGACCGCGCGGAAGACGGCTGGCTCGATGGTGTCGAAGCCCGGCCCCTTGGCAATGCTCAGCGCGGTCGAGCCGAGCTCGCCGGACAGGTCGAGCATCCCGGAGAGCTCCCAGTCGAGCAGCACCGGCCGGCCTTCTCGGGCGAGCAGGTTCCACGGCTGGATGTCCTGGTGGGTCAGTACGAGGGGGCCCGGCCGTTCGCAGGTGTCGACGAGGTGGGCGATCGCGAGGAACGTCTCGACGTGGGAGGCGAGTTCGTCGGCCCACGGCTGTCCGGTGGCCGCCGCCCGCGCGGCGAGCTGGGGCCAGTCCCGTGGCGTCGGTTCCTCGCTCGGCCCGGGGGTCCACGCGATGTCGAGGGCGTGGATGCGCGCGAGGATCTCACCGATCTCGAACGCGTACGCCTCCGGCACCGGTGCTTCCGGCACCTCTTCGCCCTCGACCCATCGGTGGACCAGCGTGTCGTGGCCGGCCGAGATCGGCTCCGGCATCGGGATGCCGGCGGCGAAGGCCGCCCGCTCGAACCTGAACACGTCCTCGACGCGGTAGGGCGAGCGGCGGTCGGCGAGGTTCAACTCCTTGACCGCGAACGATCCTTGGTCGGTGTCGAGCCGGTACATCCGGTTGGCGAAGCCGCCGTGGACGCGGGTCATCGGCCCGGTCGGCACTCCGAGGTGCGAAAGGTTCACCCCCGCAGGCTAGGCGCCGGCCCTCGTCGACGCACCGGCCTTTCCCCCGGGCCGGCAGGCTCCCCGCGACCCCGCCAACCGGGCGAGGCGCCGCGGCGCACGGCGGCGCGGGCGGGCGGGGAGCGGTGACGGGGGCGCGCCGAGGCCCGGGGAGCGGTGACCGCCGGGTGCGGGCGGCCCTAACCTTGGCCGATGACACAGCGATTGGGCACCGTGGTGCTGATGTGCGGCCCCCCGGGGGCGGGCAAGACCACCTACGCGATGGGGCTGGTGCGGCGCGGCTACGTCCGGCTCTCGATCGACGAGGTGGTCTGGCAGCGGCTCGGGCGGCGTGACGCCGGCCTGGTGCTGGCGGCCGGGGCGTACGACCGGCTCAAGGAGGAGGTCCGCCGCGAGCAGCGGCGGGAGCTGGTCGAGCTGATGCGGGCCGGGCGCGATGTGGTGGTGGACTACAGCTTCTGGAGCCGCGCCGCCCGCGATGACTACAAGGCGCTGGTCGAGGGCCACGGCTGCCGCTGGGAGCTGGTCCATCTCAAGGCCGACCGGGTGACGTTGGAGCGCCGCCTGGATCGGCGCAACGGCGAGGACGGCGCCGACTGCGTCACCGTGGACCGGGCGCTGCTGGACCGCTACCTGGCCCACTTCGAGGAGCCGGAGGGAGAGGGCGAGCAGGTCGTCGTGCAGCCCCCGGGGTGAGAGCGCGCTGCCCCAGCCGGGGATCGGGGATCCCTGGTTCGGCGGGTCTCTGCCGCCGCCGCTTCCACCGGGGCAGGGTGGTGGGTGTCGGAGAGAGCGGGACTCCCGGAAGGGGATGGGGACATGGCGAGGATCCTGGTGACGGGGGCGACCGGTTCGGTGGGGCGGCGGCTGGTGCCGCGGCTGGTGCGCTGGGCCGGGGCCGAGGGCGGCACGGTGCGGGTGCTGGTGCGGGACGCGGCGAAGGCGCGGCAGGTGGGCCTGGACGGGGTGGAGGTGGTGGTCGGCGACCTGTGCGAACCGGCCGACCGGGCACGGGCGTTGGAGGGCGCCGAGGTGGTGGTGAACGTGGCGGCGGCGCTGCGCGGGGTGCCGGACGAGCAGGCGTGGGCGGTGAACCGGGACGCGGCCGTCGCGCTGGGGCGGGAGGCGGCGCAGGCCGGGGTGGCCAGGTTCGTGCACACCAGCACCAACCTGGTGTACGGCCGGGGACTGGGCCGCCCGGCCGTGGAGCGGGACGAGCCGGCGCCGCACCCGGCCTGGGGCGTGTACGCGCGGTCCAAGGCGCAGGCCGAGGCGGGGCTGCGCGAGCTGGGCGGTGAACTGCCGCTGGTGGTGGCCCGGTTGGCGTTCGTGTACGGGCAGGGAGATCCGCACCTGGCGCAGTCGCTGCACTGGGCGGCGTCCTGGCCGGCCCACCAGCGGCTGGCGGTGGTGCACCACGCGGACGTGGCGCAGGCGCTGTGGCGCACGGTGGTGACCCCGGGCATCGAGGGCCGCACCTACAACGTCTGCGACGACGCCCCGCTGACGGCCTGGGACCTGCACCTGCTCAACGGCTGCACCCACCCGGGCGGTTCGGGCCAGGGCGCGGAGGCGTTCGACCCGTGGGAGGGCCAGGTGTCGACCGCGGCCGCCCGCCGGGACCTGGGCTGGCGCCCGCTGTACCCCTCGGCGTGGGCGGCGGCGGAGGCCGGTGTGCTGTGACCGGCCCCGCCGTCGTCGGCGGGGCCGGGCCTGCGGGTCCCGGGCGGTCCCAGGTGGTCGCGCAGGTCGGGGAGTTCGAGGTTCAGGTGCGCCCCGGGTGTCCGTCACCGCGGCGCGCGGGGCGGTCGGCGGAGCGGGGTCCGGCCCTCCCCCGTGGCGGGGAGGGCCGGACCGGGCCGCGCCTCAGCCGGCCGTCACACCGGACGTCGAGGCCGTCGCCGTCCCCGGGGCCGTCCCCGGGGCCGTCGCCGGGGCCGTCGCCGGGGCCGGGGCGTAGCCGGCCGGGCGGGTGGTGAAGGTGCCGCGGCCCTGGGTGCGGCTGCGCAGGCGGGCCGCGTAGCCGAAGAGTTCGGCCAGTGGCACCAGTGCGCTGACCTCGGCCGTGCCGCCCGGGCCGGTGCGGGTGCCCTGGACGGTGGCGCGGCGGGCGGCGAGGTCGCCCAGGACGGTGCCGAGCGCGTCCTGGGGCACGGTGACGCTCGTCTGCGCGAGCGGTTCCAGCAGGTGGAGCCGGGCTACGCGCAGTGCCTGGCGCAGGCCCAGGCGGGCGGCGGTGCGGAAGGCGAGGTCGGAGGAGTCCTTGGGGTGGGTGAGGCCGTCGGTGAGGGTGACGGCGAGGCCGGTGACGGGGTGGCCGCCGAGCGGGCCCTCGGTGAGGGCGTCGCGGCAGCCGGCCTCCACGGCCTGGACGTACTCGCGCGGCACCCGTGCGCCGGTGACGGTGGAGGTGAACGCGAAGCCGTCCGGGGCGGGTGCCAGGTCGAGGACGATGTGGGCGAACTGGCCCGCGCCGCCGTCCTGTTTGGCGTGCCGGTAGGTGAAGCCGGTGAGGCCCTCGACCAGGGCCTCGCGCAGCGCGACCTGGGGGCGGCCGACGACGGCCTGGATCCCGGCGTCGCGGCGGACCTTCTCCACCGCGACCTCCAGGTGGAGTTCGCCCAGGCCGGACAGGGTGCGCTGGCCGGTCTCGGGGTCGGTGGCCAGGCGCAGGGACGGGTCCTCCTCGGTGAGGCGGGCCAGGGCGGCGGTGAGCTTGTCGGTGTCCTCGGTGCGGCGGGCTTCGACGGCGACGGTGACGACGGGTTCGGCGCTCACGGGTGCCTCCAGGCGGATCGGGTGGTCGGGGTCGCACAGGGTGGCGCCGACGCGGGCGTTCTTGGGGCCGATGACGGCGACGATGTCGCCGGCCAGGGCGTGGTCGGTCTCGGTGTGGCGGTCGGCCTGCACGCGCAGGATGCGGGCGATGCGTTCGGTGCGTCCGGTGCCGGCGTCGAGCAGGGTGTCGCCCTTGCGCAGGGTGCCGGCGTACAGGCGCAGGTAGGTGAGGCGGCCGGTGGGGGCCGCGGTCACCTTGAACGCGAGGGCGGTCAGGGGCTGTTCGGGGTCGGCGTGGCGCTGCTGGTGGTGGTCGGCGGCGGTCACGGGCGGGGTGTCCAGGGGTGAGGGCAGGTAGGCGACGGCGGCGTCCAGCAGGGGTTCGATGCCGCGGTTGCGGTAGGCGGAGCCGGCCAGCACCACCACCGCCTCGCCGGTGCGGGTGAGTTCGCGCAGGGCGGCGGTGAGGGTGGCGGGGTCGAGGGCGCCGTGGGTGCAGTACTCCTCCAGGGCTTCGGGGTTCAGTTCGGCCACCGCTTCGTCCAGGGCGTGGCGGCGCTCGGCGGCCTCGGCGGCGAGGTGCTCGGGGACCGGGCCCTGGGTGAGGGTGCCGTGGTGGTCCCAGGTCAGGGCGCGCCGGTGGACGAGGTCGACGACGCCGGTGAAGGCGTCCTCGGCGCCGATGGGCAGGTGGACGGCGAGCGGGTGGGGGTGCAGGCGTTCGCGGATGGAGGCGAGGGCGGCGTCCAGGTCGGCGCCGGCGCGGTCGAGTTTGTTGACGAACGCGATGCGGGGCACGCCGTGGCGCTCGGCCTGGCGCCACACCGACTCGCTCTGCGGCTCGACGCCGGCGACCGCGTCGAACACGGCGACGGCGCCGTCCAGGACGCGCAGGCTGCGTTCGACCTCGTCGGCGAAGTCGACGTGGCCGGGGGTGTCGATGAGGTTGATCCGGTGTCCGTCCCAGGCGCAGCTGACGGCGGCGGCGAAGATGGTGATGCCGCGGTCGCGTTCCTGGGGGTCGAAGTCGGTGACGGTGGTGCCGTCGTGGACTTCGCCGCGCTTGTGGGTGGTGCCGGTGAGGTAGAGGATCCGTTCGGTGACGGTGGTCTTGCCGGCGTCGACGTGGGCGAGGATGCCGAGGTTGCGGACGGCGGCGATGGCGGCGGCGCTGGTGGCGGCGGCAGTGCTGGTGGTGGTGTCGGTGCGCATGGCCCGGGTGCCTTTCGAGGCGGTGCTACGGGTGGACGCGCGATTGGCACAGTGCCGTCGCCGTGAGCTGATGCATCGTCAGGTCGGTGGCGGGAAGGGGGCCGTACGGGATCCGTGCGGGCGTCTTCAGGAAGCGGCACTGCCCCGGTGCCGGCCGCGCAGCGGGCACCGGTAGGGCGGGGACACCAGGATCACCTCGTACCGCGAGGCGGGAGAGGGGGTGGCGGCACTGTGCTTCGGCATGGCCGCCGCACCCCCTCTCCCCTTGCCGTCGTCGTGGCCGGCCGCGCGATCGGGGCGCGGCTGCGGGGCGAGTCTAGGGAGAGCGGGTGCGGGCGGCGAGGGGTTTTACGGCGCCCGGAAGCGCAGCACCGCGTCGCGCCAGCCGTCCCGGGTGGGCGCGGTGGCGTCCAGGGCGGTGTCCAGGGCGGCGCCGATGGCGCGTTCCTCGTAGCCGAAGTGGGACTCCATGATGGCGGCCAGGCCGTCGAGTTCGCGGCCGATCGCCGCCAGGTCGGTGCCGGGTCCGGCCGCGGCCCGTACGGCGTGTTCGGCTCGTACGGCCTGTTCGGCTCGTACGGCCTGTTCGGCGAGTTCGCGGACCCGGGCGAGGATGCGGGTGATGAGGCCGTGGTCCTCGACGAGTTTGGCGACGGTCGGTGCCAGGTCGGGGCGTTCCCGCACGAGGGCGGCGAACAGGCCTTGGTCCTCGCCCTGGTGATGGTTGGTCAGGGTGGTGCAGAAGGCGAGGCAGTGGGTGAGCAGGGCGTCGTCGGGCAGGGTCCGGCGGCCCAGGCCGGCGCGGACGTTGGCCAGGCGGCGGCGCAGTTCGTGGTGGGCCTGGGAGAGTTGGAGACTGAGGGCGGCGGTTCGGCCGCCGTCGACGGGGGAGGCCACGGTGGGCGGTCCCTTCGGTTGCGCACCTCCATGCCTGGCGCGGTCCGCCACCGGCACGCGATGCTGCGCGTCATCCGATCACGTGCCGTGCCGCTGCGGCAAGCCGGCGGGTTCGGGCGCGGCCGGCGCCGTGGCCCGGGTGCGGGTGCGGGGCCGGCCGAGCAGGATCCCGGCGGCCACCAGTGCCAGTCCCGCTCCCTGGCGCACGCCCAGTTCGTCGCCGTCCAGCGCGGTGCCCAGCAGCACCCCGGCCAGCGGGTTGAGCAGTCCCAGCAGGCCGACGGTGCCGGCCGGCAGGTGGCGCAGTCCGGCGAACCAGCAGGCGAAGGCGAGGGCGGTGGCCACCAGGGTGACGTAGCCGAAGGCGAGCAGGGTGGGGCCGTGCAGCGGCGGGGGCGGGCCCTCGGCGACGGCGGCCGGCGGCAGCAGGAGCAGGCCGCCGGCGGTCAGCTGCCAGGCGGTGGCGGCCAGCGGATCGGCGCCCTCGCGCCAGCGGGCGGCGAGGACGTAGCCGACGGAGGAGACCAGCATGGCGCCGGCCGAGGCGGCCAGTGCGGCCCAGCCGGGTGTGCCGGCGCCGCCGAGCACGGTGAGGGCCACTCCGGCCAGGCCCACCACCGCGCCGGCCAGGTGGGCGCGGTGCGGGTGCTGGCCGGCCAGGGCCCAGGCGGTGAGCAGCATGGCCAGCGGGGAGGCGGCCATGACGGTGGCGGCGGTGCTGGTGGGCAGGAGTTGGGAGGCGAGGTAGAGCAGGACGAAGAAGACGGCGGTGTTGAGGAGTCCGAGCAGGGCGCTGCGCCACCACCAGGGGCCGTGGGGGCGGCGGCGGGCGAGGGCGAGGAGGAGCAGTCCGGCGGGCAGGGCGCGCAGGGTGGCGCCCCACAGGGGGCGGTCGGCGGGCAGGTAGGCGTGGGTGACCCAGTAGTTGGCGCCCCAGGCGAGTGGGGCGAGGGCGGTCAGCAGCACCCACCGGGCATTGGCTTCCATGGAAGACAATATAGCTTCCATGGAAGCGATCCGGGTAGGATGAGGCCATGGAGCACCAGGACGATGCGGACCACGTCACGCTGATCCAGGCCCGGTGGCGCCGCGAGCGCCCCGACCTCGACGTCTCCCCGCTGGCCGTGATCGGGCGCCTGCACCGCCTCGCCGCGCGCCTGACCGCCGAACTCACCCTCGTCTTCGAGCGCTACGGCCTGAGCGAGGGCGAGTTCGACGTGCTCGCCGCCCTGCGCCGGGCCGGCGCCCCCTACGAGCGGGCCCCCGGCGAACTCGCCGCCCACACCATGGTCACCACCGGCGCGATGACCAAGCGCGTCGACCGCCTGGAGCGGGCCGGCCTGGTCACCCGCCGCCCCGCCGAGGACGACCGGCGCGGGCGCGTGGTCGCCCTCACCGAGGCCGGACTGCGCCTGATCGACGAGGCGTTCACCGCCCACATCCGCAACGAGCACCGCCTGCTCGCCCACCTGGAGCCGAGCGAGGCCGCCGCCCTGCAGACCCTGCTCACCGCCTGGCAGCAGCGCCTGGACGGGGGCGGCGCGCCCACGGGAGCGAGCCCGCCGCGCGGCGCGACGCCGACGCCGGTTTCCGCGCCCCCGCCGGCCGCCGGCGGCGCGCGCGGACAATGTGACGCATGAGCAGCAGCCCCCCTCCCCCGCCTCCCCCGCCCGGCCCCGCCGACCGGCCCCAGCCCGCACCCCCGCCCCCGGGCTGGGAGAACCCGCAGGTGCGGGCCGACCGGCGCCTGGTGGAACTGCTGCAGGAACTACGGGTGCTGCAGACCGGCGTGCAGATCGTCTTCGCGTTCCTGCTCGGCGTCGCCTTCACCCCGCGCTTCGCCGAACTCTCCGACCCCCAGCAGGACATCTACGTCACCACCCTGCTGCTGACCGTCATCGCCGCCGCCGTCCTGGCCACCCCCGTCGCCCTGCACCACGGCCTCTACCGCCACCCCGACAAGGCCCGCATCGTCCACGTCTCCGCCCGCATCGCCCAGTACGGCCTGCTGCTCCTGGCCTGCGCCCTGAGCGGCGCCGTCCTGCTGGTCCTCGACGTCGTCCTCGGCGCCGCGGTGGCCGTCGCGATCACCGGCGTCGTCGCCCTGACCTTCGCCACCCTGTGGTTCGTCCTCCCCTGGGCCCTGCGCCGCGCCACCGGCAACCGGCCCTGACCGGCCCCGACCCCGACCCCGGCCGCTCCCGGCCGCTCCCGGCCGGCCCCCGCCCGCCCGTACCGGACCCGGACCACGGGCGGGCGGGCGGGCGGGCGGGACCAGACCGTGGACCGGCTTCCGGCGCCGGGGGCCTGGCCGGCAGGCGCCACTCCCAGGCGCCCGCCCCACCCCACAGAGCCCACCGGCCCCCGCGACCGCTTACCCGCCTCCCCTAGTGTGACCGTATGCACACCGACCACCGCTCCTGGGACGTCCTGCTGATCGGCGGCGCCTCCGGCGTCGGCAAGAGCCGCGCCGCCGCCCGCCTCGCCGAGCGGCACGGCGCGTTCGTGGTGGAGTTCGACGACGTCGTCGCCGCCCTCCAGGCCGCCACCACCGCGGCCACCCACCCCGGGCTGCACCACTTCGCCGGCCACCACGACCCGGAGCGGACCCTGGGCGCCGACCGCGTCCTGGACCTGCAGATCGCCACCGCCCACGCCCTGGACGAGGCCCTGCTCGGCGTCGTGCGCAACCGGCTGAGCGTGGAGGTGCCCGCCGTCGTCGAGGGCGACTACCTCAGCCCCCGGGCCGCCGCCCGCGCCGCCGCCGAGGCCGCCGCGCACGGCCGGCGCCTGCGCGCGGTGTTCCTGCACGAGGGCGACCCGGAGCGCATCGGCGCCAACTACGCCCACCGCGAGCCGGACTGCGGCCCCCAGCCGGCCCGCGCCGCCGTCAGCGCCCGCTACTCCCACTGGCTCGCCGCCCAGGCCCGCGCCCACCGCCTGCCCGTGGTCGGCTGCCTGCCGTACGAGAGCCTGCCGCAGCGCCTGGCCGCCGCCCTGGCCTGAACCCGGCCCGGGCGGCGGCCGCCCCCCGTCCTACGCGGCGGGGGCGTCCTCGATGCCGGAGACCAGCTCGGTGCCCAGGTCGCTCTGCACCGCCAGCCGGGTGCGGCCGGCGTCGGGCCCGGTGCCCCAGGTCAGCGTGACCGTGGTGAACAGGTGCCCGGCGCCCGAGTCGTGGTAGCGCACCTCCCAGGCGGTCGGCACGTCCTGGGCGCGCAGCACGCCATCGGCGTGGTTGGCCTCCTCCCAGGCCGCCAGCCGCCGGCGGAAGTCCTCGGTGAGGTAGTGGGCGCGCAGCCGCTCCGACAGGTCGTCGGTGCCGTCGGAGACGGCGTCGATGTAGGCGCCGTAGAAGTCGGCCACCCGGTCGAGCGCCGAGTCCGGGCTGCCGGCGCGCACCGCGTCTCCAGGCTGGGCCATGCTGGTCCCCTCCGTTCCGTACGGGCCCGTGCGGCAGCGCGCCGCCCGGGCCGACTGGTCCGTCCACCGGGCACAACGAACCCGGGACACCGGAGGTTTCGGGCACGAAGTTGCCAACAGGCTGGGCCCACGGGCGCGTTGGACGGGAGACGAGCGGTGCTGATCGTGGTGAGCGGCGGACCGGGCAGCGGCAAGACCACCCTGGCGCACGCCCTGGCCCGGGCCATCGGCTGCCCGGCCGTCGTCCGGGACGAGCTGAAGCAGGGCCTGCTGCACGCCGGCACCCGCACGCCCGCCCCCGACCGGGCGGTGCACGACGCGTTCTTCGCCGTGCTCGGCGTGCTGGTGGACGCCGGGGTGAGCGCGGTGGCCGAGGCCGCCTACCAGGACCGGCTCTGGCGCCCCGGCCTGGCCCCGCTGGCCGCCCACACCGAACTGCGCGTCGTGCACTGCCGGGTGGACCCGGCGGTGGCCCGCCAGCGGATCGCCGCCCGCCTGGCCACCGACCGCCACCGCGCCGCCCACGCCGACCGCGACCTGCTCGCCGCCCCACCCGGACCGGGCAACCTGCTGGACGACTTCACCCCGCTCTCCCTGCCCGCCCCACACCTGACCGTCGACACCACCGACGGATACGACCCGCCCCTGGCGGACGTCCTCGCCTTCACCCGCCCCTGAGCGCGAAGCCGCCCTCCGCCGGCTCCCGGCCCGACGCGCTCCCCCGCACCCCCCACGTCCGCACCCCCACGTCCGCACCCCCACGTCCGTGCACCCCGCGAACGCCGCGCCGGCCACCGCCGCCTCCGGTGACAGCGGCCCGCAGCCCGGCTCCCGCAGGGCGGCGATCACCGCGCCCGCGCCCACAGGTCCTCCAGCGCCGGGCGCAGCGTCCCGTCGGGTCGGTGCTCCCCGGCGGCGTTCACGCCGACCGGGCGTTCGGGCGTGCCGTAGCCGTGCGCGGCGAAGGCCTCGGCGCTCGCGTCGTCGCGCCGGGGGTGGGGGAAGGCGGGGTGGTGCCCGGCCCCGGAACCCGTCCTCGCCGTGGACCGGCTCGCAGACGGCGTCGTCGCTCCTGGCGCGCCGGTCGGGGAGGCCGCAGGGCGCGCCGTCGCGGTCGGTGCGGAGCAGGGAGGTGACGCCCCACTCGCCGTCGGGACCGGCCGCCCCGCACAGGGGTCGCCGAACGCCCGAACGCCCGGATGTCCGAGGGAAGTCGGACGCCGGATCCGGGTGCGGGGCGAGGTCCCAGGGCGCTGGGGCCGGGGTGGCGGCGGGTCAGGGGAAGGTGGACCAGGCCTGGTCGGTCAGGTGTGCGGCCTGGTCGGTGTCGTGCTGCAGCTGCTGGGCGCCGGCGAAGCGCAGCCGTACCGTCAGGTGGGCCGAAGTCCGTTCGCACAGTTGGACGTTGGTCTTGTCCGGGGTGACCTGCTCGCCGGTCAGGACGGGCTGGTAGAAGACCAGGCAGGAGACCTGGCCGATGGTGACGACCTCGCTGTTGGGCTTGGCCTGGCCGAGCGGGGCCGGGTCGGCGTAGGGGGTGTAGGGCTTGGGGCTGGCGGCGCGGACGGCCTCCAGGACGAGGAAGTCGCGCATCCCGTCGTCGGCGTACTGGCGCACGGCGGCCGCGGCGCCGCCGTAGGCCTGGGAGAGGGTGCGGGTGCCACCGGCCTCGTCGGCGGCGGCGTTCTCGGCGAGTTTCGCGTCGGCCCCGGCGGTGAGCGGGGTGAAGCCGCCGGGCAGGCGGTCGGGGGCGTGCAGGGTTTCGCCCAGGCCGCCGAAGGCCGCGGCGGTGGCGGGGGCGTCGCCGTCGCCGCCGCTGCCGGTGAGCAGCAGGGGTATGCCGGCGAGGAGGAGGCCGGCGACCAGTCCGGCGGCGGCTGCGGCCGCGGTTCTGCCGCGCGGGGCGTGGGCGGGCTGGTCGGGCACGGGGCTTCCTCTCGATCGGGTTCGGCGGGCGGCTTCGGCGGGCGGCTTCAGCGGGTGAGGGCCTCGCGCAGGCGCTTCTTGTCGGGCTTGCCGACGGCGGTGAGCGGGATGGCGTCGAGGAGGTGGAGGGCTTCGGGGGCGTAGATGCGGCCCTTGTGGGCGGTGACGAAGGCGCGCACGTCCTCCAGGGTCGGCCGCTGCCCGGGGGCGGGGACGACGGCGGCGTGGACGTGTTCGGCCTGCTGGTCGTCGCGCACGCCGTAGACGGCGCACTGGGCGATGGCGGGGTGGGTGAGGAGGACTTCCTCGACCTCGGTGGGGTGGACGTGGCCGCCGACGACGATGATGAGGTCCTTGAGGCGGTCGGCCAGGTAGAGGTAGCCGTCGGCATCGAGGTAGCCGATGTCGCCGGTGTCGAGCCAGCCGTCGCGCAGGACCCGGGCGGTGAGGTCGGGGCGCTTCCAGTAGCCGGCCATGATCGTCGCCGAGCGGACGTGGATCCCGCCCCGCCCGCCGGCGGGCAGCACGGTGCCGTCGGCGGCGCGGATCTGCACCTCGACGCCGGGCAGGGGGCGGCCCACCGGGATCTGGCCGCCGTGACCGGTGCGGTCGTGCTCGTGCGGGCCCAGGATCGCGATGTTCTGGGCCTCGGACATGCCGTAGCCGCTGACCAGGACGGGCCCGAAGGCCTTGAGGGCCTCGCGGATGCGGCTCGGGGAGGAGGCGCAGCCGCCGTAGGAGACGCGGCGCAGGCTGGACAGGTCGGTGTCGGCGAGGGCGGGGTGGTCGAGCAGCCGGTAGAGCAGCGGGGGCAGCACCCACAGGTCGGTGATGCGTTCGCGTTCGATGGCGGCGAGGACGTCGCCGGGGTCGAAGGAGCGCTGGAGGACGACGGATCCGCCGTGGTGGAGGGTCAGGTCGCTGAGGAGGCCGGCGAGGTGGGCGAGGGAGGTGGCGGCGAGGAAGCGGGCCTGCTCGCCGTCGGGGCGGGCGTCGCCGAAGGGGATGTCGAAGACGCTGCGGTAGGGGCCGTGGAGGCTGAGGATGCCCTTGGGGATGCCGGTGGTGCCGCCGGTGTGGCGGATGCCGAGGTCGTCGCCGGGGCCGACGGGGACGGCGGGTTCCGCGGCGGGGCGGGTGGCGGAGGCGGCGATGACGTCCTCGCCGATGGTGTGGGCGCTGCCGGTTCCGTCG